>NZ_JBGSQY010000025.1:0-4172 GCF_041737835.1 Bythopirellula sp.
GTGCTCATGGTTGTACAGGTGCCATTGGGCACAAGCTTCCAGGCGTTACCCTGATAGTCCACTTTGGACGTCCCCGCGCAGGTAGTGCCCGGCCCCGCAGCGCAGTCGTTCAGACCTTTGAGGGCTACGCCGTAGCACTTCTCCATGCTGTCGTCGGCCAGGATCGCGGGGGCACCCGCAACGCTCAGGGCAGCTATAAACGAGGCCGTAAGGGCGGCAGAGACTGTTTTTCTTACCATGATCAACCTTCTTTGAGAGTGATTCGGAGAAGCTATGACTTCACCGGTTCCAGCGATCCCGCGCCACTTGGTGTTTTCATGGTCGCGCAGGTGCCGGCGGGCACCATCTTGAATGACTCACCATCGTAGTCCACTGTCGACATGCCCTTGCAGTCGTGGGCGCCTGCCTTGCAGTCGTTCTGACCTTTGAGGGCTACGCCGTAGCATTTCTCGGCATCCTGTGCGTAGGCTGGGACTGCAAGCATGGCGATGGCGGAAGCGAGCGAACCGGCAAGAGCGAGATTCACGGTGCGGCGTTTCATTGTGGAGTTCTCCTGAAATTAAATGAGCCCTTTATGGCTCACACCAGGCTATTCGCTTGCGATCCTCGCATCGTTACATTGAAGAGCGCTAATTCATGCCGCATCACGCCAACGTGATTATTTTGGTATCCCTGTAACGAATTTACCCTCACGACCGAAGAAGAAGATAACCCATCGCCATGCGATCAACAGATGAGGAATGGGCTGATATGATGCGTGCCGCCATGTCGGGCGACGCCAGCGCCTATAGAACCTTCCTTGAGGCTGTCTCGCCCGTGTTACGTGCATCGGCTCGAAGGAACCTGATGCGGATAGGCAGGCCGATAAGTGATGTTGAAGATATCGTGCAGGAGACGCTCCTCGCGATCCACCTGAAGCGTCACACATGGGAAAGCGATCGACCGATACGCCCGTGGATTGCCGCCATTGCGCGCAACAAGCTTGTCGATCTGTTGCGGCGGCGCGGGCACCATGTTGAGATCCCAATCGAGTACATTGACGATTCGCCTTCGGATGAAGGCTCCGATCCGCTCGGCCGGCATGAACTCGACCGCATGCTGGAGACTTTGAACGAGCGTCAGCGGGATATTGTTCGCTCGCTGTCATTGAATGGCGCCACCGTCCGAGAAACTGCAAATCGCCTTTCTATGAGCGAAGGTGCCGTGCGCGTCTCGCTTCATCGCGCCCTCGGGGCACTCGCGGCCCTTTATCGGAGGGACAGCAAGTGAACACCTCGGGTCTGATTAACGTTCTCGTCATGGATCGGGCGCCGTCGCTGAGTCTTAGGCGCACCATCGCAGTCGCCCTGGCCATTGGCGCGGTGTTCACCGGGCTGGTCTTTTTGCCCATGGTTGGAATTCGGCCGGACATTGCCCAGGTAGCCTTCACTTGGCGTTTTATCGCAAAGGCCGTGGTTGTATTGATGATAGCGATGAGCGCCATCGGCCTGATGTTGCGTCTTGCTCGCCCTGATGGCGAATTTGGTCAGCTGAAATGGGCGCTGTGGCTCATTCTCCTTGTCCTCACTCTGGCGGTCGGGACCGAGCTCATCGCCGTTCCGCCTGCACAGTGGGAGAACCGGCTATTCGGCATACACTGGCTTTTTTGCCTGTGCCTTATCTTGCTCTTTTCACTTCCACCTTTTGTCGGCCTTTTTGTTGCCCTGAAGCGCGCAGCTCCGCGCAACGAAGGTCTCGCGGGAGCGATTGCCGGCATCGCGGCCGGGGGCATCGGCGCTTCAATCTACGTGGCGCATTGCCCAGACGACAGCCCCTTGTTTGTGGCCACCTGGTATAGCCTAGCGATCGCTCTTGTCGCTCTCGCTGGCCTTTTCGCCGGGCGGCGCTTGTTAAAATGGTAACATTGAGAGGCGAATAGCGGCTCCGACGAAGGGCGAGATTGACGACAGAGATGATCGCCGGTCCGATGGTGGCGTTCCCATCTGGGCTTACGGTCCGGCCCGTCAGAAGTCACGGATAGTCAAAACTTCGTGTTAGCGCCTTCCAGACATGGAACGTCGGAACCGCTGAACCTAGGATCAGTTTTTAAGCCGCGCCTAACCTGAACTCACGGGGAATGTAGATGCGTATCGTACAGCTGATCTGGGTACTTGTGTTCGTCTTTTCGCAGAATGCGTTCGCAGAAGGCCTGCTAATTACGGTCGAAAGCAAGTACGGCGTCAAAGAGAGCGCTGACCGATTGGTTACGGCGCTGGAGGACAAGGGCATTAAAGTCGCGGCCCGGATCGATCACGCGGCTGGCGCAAAAGCCGCCGGTCTCGATATGCCGCCAACAGAAGTCGTGATGTTTGGAAATCCCAAGCTCGGAACACGGCTCATGTTAGTCAATCCTGAAATTGCCATCGAATTGCCAATGAAAATTGTGATATGGCAAGACAAGGGTGGCAAGGTTCAACTCGGTTATGTGAACCCGAGCAGTCTTGAGCAGCGCTACGCGATCTCCGACAAGGACGAGGTTTTCAACGCCATGTCTAGTGCCCTCGCCGACCTTAGCAAAACTGCAGCGGGCGCAAACTAGCCGGGCCTAGGAGAGGCGGCGTTTTGCACTTCTTGGAATTCGCGTTGAATGCGACCGCTTCAGCGTGCAAGCAAATCGTATCTTTCTAGCCTAATTGTCAGTCCGCGGCGTTCTTCCATTGATCGTCGATGGCGGTCGAGAGAACTTTGGTTGAGGAAAGCACTATCCGAACGAAGAGTTTTGGCACGGGCGCAGGTGGAAACAGCATCCGAATATTCGAAACAATTTTATCTTGAACGATCGTTCCAGACCTGTTACGTACTGTTTATCAGTGAGTGACGATATGCCCTGGGGAAAAAATTTCGACGTGGAGGCTACGCTGGACAAGGTCATGCACGCCTTTTGGACGCGTGGCTACGAGGCGACCTCCATGCAGGACCTGGTGGACTGCACCGGCATCAACCGCGGAAGTCTTTACGCCACCTATGGCGACAAGCACACCTTGTTTATCGCGGCACTTGAAAGGTACGACAACGAAATGCGCCGAAAGCTGTTATCCAGCCTCGAAGAGCATTACGGCCCACGCGAGGCTATCAGTCAACTATTCAAGGCATTTTTGGAGAGTATCTCAGACAAGGGAAACAACCGCGGCTGCTTCCTCACCAACTCCGCATTGGAGCTTGCGCCTCATGACCGATCCGTCGGAAAGATCGTTGCCCATTCGCAAGCGCAGATCGAGGACTTCTTCGCTCGGATGATCAACAAGGGCAAGAAACTGGACGAAATTCCCGCTCATGTACGCTCGACAGAAACGGCACGTGGGCTGCTAGCGTCCTTGATTGGACTCATTGTGCTCACGCGGAGTCGTCCAGACCGATCACTTCTGCACAGCATCCTGGATGATGCTCTTCGTCGGATCGGGTAGTTTTTTTTTCGACTCAGTATGGAACGATCGTTCCACACACTTGCCATTTTCTAGTCACCAAAGGAGAACTATGATGACCTACAAAGTGCATACCATCGATAGCTCGCCAGAGGCGTCCAAGGAAATACTCGCGGTCGCGTACAAGGCATATGGATTCCTCCCCAATCTTCTGGCTGTCATGGCGGAGGCACCCGCCTTACTCAAGTCATACGTGACCTTATCGCGAATATTCGAGGAGTCCTCACTCAGCGCCGCTGAGCGCCAGACCGTATTGCTCACGACAAGCTTTGAGAACGGCTGCGAATACTGTGTTGCTGCGCACAGCGTAATCGCCGGCATGCAGAAGGTACCGGCAGCGACCGTACAGGCGATCCGCGAGGGTCGGCCAATCGCTGACCGAAAGCTCGAAGCGCTTCGCCGTTTCACGGCGGCGGTCGTAAAGTCTCGCGGCTGGCCCACCGAATCCGACATCAGAGCGTTTGCGGATGCTGGATACGGCCAGAGCCAGGCGCTGGAGGTTGTGCTCGGCGTCGGCATCAAGACGCTCTCGAACTATGCCAACCACCTCGCGGATACGCCTCTGGATGACGCCTTTGCAAGCGCTCGGTCGAAAGCCGCCTAATATCGCTGATCGAAAGCAAGGGAAATAACTGATGCCACTCGTCCAAATCAAAGGCGTGGGGGGATACCTCACATTGCAGCAGAAACAGGAAATGATCCGCAAGGTGA
>NZ_JBGSQY010000063.1:0-2544 GCF_041737835.1 Bythopirellula sp.
CCATTCAATGAGGGCACCGCGACAATCAACCTGCGACTGGAACCTGGAACATCACTGGCGGAAAGTCAACGTATTGCTGGCCGAGTCGAGTTGATTCTTCTTGAAGTTCCAGAGGTGCTCTCCGTTGCCCGTCGAACCGGACGCGCCGAGCTGGATGAACATGCTGAAGGAGTCAACAACACAGAGTTCGAAGTTCGGTTCGCCCAATATAAGTCCGAAAAGCATGGCTGGCATAACGCGTTTTTGCGAGCGATCCCGATTGCTCATCTCTGGAGTTTTGAGTACCGCGGCCGCCCACAACAGGAAGTGATCTCAGACTTGCGAGATCGGCTCTCGAGCATCCCGGGTGCAGCGGTAAATATTGGTCAACCGATATCGCACCGTCTGGACCACATGATGTCAGGCATTCGAGCGCAGATTGCCATTAAAGTGTTCGGTCCCGAGCTTAGTGAGCTGCGCGCTGCAGCTTACGACATTCAATCGCGAATTCAATCGATCGATGGCGTTGTGGACCTACAGATCGAACCTCAGATCGAGGTGTCTCAACTACAAATGCGAGTTAAGCGTGAAGAAGCGTCCAGGTACGGGCTTGCTCCGGGCGATGTGGCAGAGGTTCTCGAAACAGCGTTTAAGGGGCAAGTGGTGTCGCAGGTCATTGAAGAAGACAAGTATTTTAGCTTGGTTGTCTGGTACGATGAAGACGCTCGTCGTGACCCGAACGTGATCGAGGAAACGATTCTGGAGACGCCGTCAGGCGCGAAGGTAGCTCTGTCGCAGGTAGCAGAGATCTTCGATACGACCGGGCCGAACATTCTTAACCGCGAAAATGCCCACCGTCGGATCGCCGTTTTTTGTAACGTCCAAGGACGTGATTTGACCAATGTCGTCAGGGACATCAAACAAGCGCTTCATCCCGTCGAAGAATCCCTGTACGAGTTGCCTGGCGAGTACTATCTGGACTACAGCGGGCAGTTTGAAGCTCAGCAACAGGCGACAGTTCGACTTTGGGGTTTCGCGGCGTTAAGCATGATCGGTGTTTACCTGTTGCTGCTGAAAGCCTTAGATTCTCATAGGTCCGCGTTTCAAGTGATTGCCAATGTACCTCTCGCCGCTTTGGGAGCGATTGTCGCATTGCTGATAGTCAACCGACCAGACGCGGCAGAACTTGCCGCTACTCCTTGGTACTATTGGCCATGGGCTTGGATACAAGCCACGCATTTGTCACTGGCACATTGGGTGGGTTTTATAACACTGATCGGCATCGTCAGCCGCAATGGCATAATGATGATTTCTCATTATCAGCACTTGATGCAAGTCGATGGCATGCCTTTCGGTAAAGAGATGATTATACGGGGCAGCCTTGAACGACTCGCGCCTGTGATGATGACGGCCATGACCAGCTTTGTTGGACTGGTGCCTTTGCTGTTTGGCTATGGCGAGCCTGGCAAAGAAATACTTTATCCGCTTTCCGTGGTTCTTTTTGGCGGAATGATCGCCTCCACAGTGCTCGACCAAGTGGTAACCCCTGCGCTCTTTTACTTATTCGGTTCGCCAAAAGCCTCTTCAGAAGCCGTGTGATTGAAAGCAGGCGCGTCTTAGTCGCTCACGAGCTGATCGAACTCCGCAATGCCACATGGAAAGAAGTTGGCGGGCACCGCGATATTCTCGGCCAGTAGCCTTGAGAGACATGCAGCTTGCTCGCGTTTTTCCCAGCGGCAATGCACTACGGTGTGCAGAGGCGATTGAAAGTAGTGCCCCGCCGGGGTTAGCGAAGCACCATGGCTCAAGAGAAAGTCGACCATTTCCGCGTTCCCAAAACAGAGAGCCCAGGTGAGCGGCCGAGCTTCCATCCAACCGACGGCATCGATAGGCCACCCAAGCTCGATCATCAACCGAACGCCCGACCAATTCTGCATTTGAGCGACATGTGCAACAAGGCTCCGGTCAAACGGATTGAGTTGCTGTTTCAAGTCTGGGGTCTGGTCGAGCAGCGCGCGGGCGAGATTGCGATCGCCAGCGGCCGCTGCCACGATCCATGCTTCTTTGGGTGATCGTGGCGATTCAGTTGCCCCGTGTGCACGCAGCAAATCGGCGATTGCGGTCGAACCAAGGCCAAGCGCGTAATCGAGTGGCGTGTTCCCCTTACGACTAATAAAGCCTGAATGGTTTGGCTGTGTGAGGGCATTGGGATTGGCGCCGGCGTCAAGGAGGGCCTGAATGACGGCGATCGGAGCGCCTTGCTTGACCGCCCAATGCAGTGTTGTCTCCTGAGCCGCAGGGTGTACGGCATTCGGATCGGCACCTTGCTTTAGAAACCAATATACCGCTTCGGGCCATCGCATATCCAAGGCATGTTTCACACAGTACGAGATGTCCTTGGCGTGGAGCCCGTACTCGCCCAAGGCCATGAGCAGTTCAAGATTCCATTTTTCACAAGCGTGGTAGAGCGACTCATTGTCGTTAGGATCAGCGCCTGCAGCCAACAAAATCCGTGCACCGGAGACCGAATTCGCCTCAACTGTGCCATACAGAGCAGATTCCTCT
>NZ_JBGSQY010000046.1:0-161962 GCF_041737835.1 Bythopirellula sp.
ACCAGACGCACCGCATCTCGCTTAAACTCATCGCTGTACGTCGGCCGCTGTTGCTTCGCTTGTATGTCCATCTATCGGACCTCCTTCGAGAACCATTATTCCGGCTCCCGCCACTGTCCGAAAGTCCTGGGCTATCGCACCTGGAAGTCCATTCGCGCTCAAGATATTAATGCTGGCAGCGTCAGTATTTCTGATAGTAATATTTTTGGAAGCCAACTGACCCTTGGGAATTGTGACCTCTCCAATATCCACATATTCATCACGTGAAATTTTTCTAGTTAAAGAATATTGAATTGTTGTTTTTGAATCGCTTGGTTTGGATATACGGGCGGTGAAACAGCGAGCATTCTCGTTGCCAAAAACTCCAACAGTAGCCGTGTCCGAGTCTCCAATAAATACGATTGCCTCAGATTCTTGGCCAGAATTTCTTGTATTAGTCGTAGTTGGTTGTGACACATGAACCTTAAATTCGATTTCCTCACGCATTTCAACAACTTCATCATCAATGGCTCGAATTTCGATTCTTTTTGAAGATTGATTGGAGGGTATTGTAATACTAAAACTTTGACCAATTAGATTTTGCCCTGGCAAGAGGTAGTCCAAACCATGAGTCGCCGTACCTGACACGCGAATAGATATGTGAGTATCAGATATAGCCGGTGGATCAATCTTTATGTCTAAATAGCAGGGGCGTGAATTGCTCTCACTCCCATGTTGTACAGATATCGCCAAGCTTGGTTTTTGTGATTGTTGTGGCCTATCTCGGCTCAACCAAAGAATCCCAAAACCGGCAATTGCCAAGGTAAACGTCAACAAATACCAGCCCAGCACAAGATTACTTGCTGGGCGTTTCGATGAGCGATATTTGATCGAGGAAAACTCGGCATCGACTTTGATGTCGAGCGAACGTTTTTGGTCCGTTGATGAAACTAGAGGAGAAGGCTGACGCAGTTCCGGCTGTTTAGCAATGGGGACCGCCTTTGTCTTTACAGGCGCCGCATCCATTGTCGCGACTTGCTCGCTGGAGGTGGTTTGCGCGAGCAATCGAGCATCATAAGCGGCTTTTTTCTGCGCGTTGAGCAGGCATAGCTTGGCCTTCGCCAATTCCGCGAGCAGCGATTGTGATTCGCGGCTGTACCTCCCCACGGCAAAGGTCTTCACATGGGCCATTTGCCGGTCCGCGGCGGTCGCGATGACCTCCCGGTCGTCTTCAAAAAGTTTGAGCCCTAACAAGCAATAGTGATCCGGGGGCTGCAACTCCGGCGGAATGCTCAGCCATTTGTAATAGGGATCGAACTCAGTATCTGACGTTGCCATGCTCGTGATTATTTTCCCGGGCCTCTAGCCAATCCATGCCAACCATTCGGGCAAATATTCAACCAAGTTAGGGTTCATCCGGCAGACGATGAAGAGCCCTAACAAAATCCCCAGGATTGAGAACAGAATATGGCCGACCAGATTTGACCAAGGCTTTTGACGGCTGGAAACGTGCCGCGTGGCCGTTGGTAGGATGCGTTTTTCTTGAAGGTTGGATTTAAGCACCTCGGACGCCGCCAAAGGAGCCCCTTCGTTGATCACGGGGTCAAGCTTGTTATTCTTTGGAGCCTGAGTCTGGACGGCAAGGATCTCGTTTTCGAGTTCCTCTGGGGTATTGTCGATCAGAGCCGCATCGATAATTTGGGCGATCCCTTCGAACTGAGAGTAGCCACCATCCTGGCAAATCACTTTTTTCCATTGTTGCAGTCTCGCACTGGGGAGGGTGCGAACTCGTTGCAATTCCATTTTGGCTTCGCGCCCCACGCCGGGGATCTGCGCTTCAACCGAGAGCCTTCCACTGCGGTCAAAATTGTAAACGACTTCGACCTTGGTTCCTTTGACCAGCCCGACTGGGAGATTGTTAATGCGGGCCCGGCCTAGTTCTTGGCAATGATCGGGCTGTTTACTTTCACCCTCCAAAAGCCGCACCAACACATTGCGCTGGTTGTCTTCCTTGGTGACGAACTCGCGTTTCACCGTCGCGGGGAGTGGGCTGTTTTTGGGAATTAACGTGATATTTTCTTTGCGGAGCGTTCGCTCGTCGATTCCTTCAATACCCAAGCTGTGAGCGGCCACGTCGGTCACGCGCAGGCCGAACGTGTCGCTTGCCGGTGAAGCCTCTTTTTGCCTGAGAAAGGCGCTTACGGCGGCACCGCGGGCCACTGCTTCATCGGGATGGATGGCGTCGTCGGGCGTTTTACCCGAAACGTCTCTGAGCATGTGGTGGACCATCGGCATTCGCGTTGAACCTCCGACCAAGAGAATGCGGTCGATGTCGGACCATGTCAGGCCTGCATCGCGAATCGTTTGCCGCGAAGTGAAGGCTGTGCGCTCTAATAGGTCAGCGGTCAAATCTTCAAATAGTTCGCGCGTGATAGTGAGGTTCAATATCCTACCAAGGTGGCTGAGTCGCACTTCCACCGCGGGCGTATCTGACAATTGATGTTTCACCAACTCCATTTGACGGCGGAGAATAAAGTTGGCCTGCTCGTCGAAAGGAGGCAGATCGGGGTACGCTTCGATGAGCGCTTCCTTGGCATGCTCGACAAGACGGAGGTCCCAGTCATAGCCTCCGAGGCAAACATCGCCATCGGTGGCCAAGGTTTTGATCTCGCTCCCTTTGAGTTCGATGACCGTGACGTCGAATGTGCCGCCGCCCAAGTCGTAGACTAGAACGCGCATCCGCCGGCGAGCTTGGCCACTTGTATTGAGGTATCCGAGGCTTTGGCCGAACGAAAGGGCCGCGGCGGTGGGTTCGTTGACGATATCGATAACATTCAAACCGCTGATTTGGCCAGCATCGAACGTCGCTTGGCGTCGGCCTTCGTCAAAATACGCGGGGACTGTGATCACGACGTCACATTCATCAGTAAGCTTCGACGCAATATCGCGATGAAGCTTACGCAAGATAAAACCTTGGATGGCCTCGGGAGGGATCATTCGCCCGCCGATAGCGCGATGATAGTGTGCCGAACCCATGTCACGCTTGGCACACTCGGCGGTACGGTCGAGGAAATCAGCCCCGGCCTCACGGGCAGCTTTGCCTACGATCACTCGATCGTCGTTGAAGAGAGCCACACTGGGGGTAAGCGTCTCCCCTTCCGAGTTGGGTAGAACTTTGGTTTCTCCCTCGGGCGTGAGATAGGCGACCACGGAATTGGAGGTGCCCAGATCGATACCTACAGCGATATTGCGAGCCACGCAAGTGCTCCTGCGACGATTGGCGTTCTTGCCAACCCAAATAATTGTGCCCGGCAAATCTGTTCCTGAACGATTGAGTGTAATCCAACGGTCAGGGTGTTTCTAGGGTGAAAGAAAGGCGGGAATTGTGGAGCGCTAAGCCGCCAGCGGCTATTTTGTCGAGAACTTGAAAACGGTTTGGCTTTCGTAGTTTTCACCTGGGTTCAAAATCGTGTCGGGGAAACCGGGTTGGTTGGGGCTGTCGGGGTAGTGTTGGGTTTCAAGGCACAACCCGCCGCGGTGGACGTAAGTTTTGCCGCTTTTGCCTTTCAAGTTGCCGCTGAGGAAGTTGCCGCAATAAAACTGCACGCCGGGCTCGGTGGTGGTGATTTCCAAGAGCCGGCCCGATGTGGGTTCGTAAAGAGTCGCAGCGAGTTCAAGTTCGCCGCCGCGCTTCACGCGCTTGAGCGCCCAGTTGTGGTCGTAGCCGCCGCCGAATTCGAGTTGCTCGTTGTCTTGCTCGATGTCGCGGCCAATGGCTTTCGCTTCACGAAAATCAAACGGGGTCCCTTCGACCTCCGCAATCTCGCCGGTGGGGATCATTGTTGCATCGACGGGGGTGTACTTGTCGGCATTGATCATCAATTCGTGATCGAGGATCGTGCCCTCGCCTTCACCCTTGAGGTTGAAATACGCGTGCTGCGTGACGTTGACCGGCGTGGCTTTGTCGGTCGTGGCGGCGTAGTCGACGACGATTTCGTTGTCGTCGGTCAGAGTGTATTTCACGGTGACTTTGAGATTGCCGGGATAACCTTGCTCGCCATCTTTCGCCAGGTAAGAGAGTTTCACACCGTTGTCACCCACGACTTCCGCATCCCACACGACTTTGTCGAAGCCAATCGTGCCGCCATGTAGGCTGTTGGGGGGATTGTTGATCGGAAGCTCGTACTCTTCGTCGCCGATGGAAAATTTGCCTTTGGCAATGCGGTTGCCGTAGCGACCGACAACGGCGCCGAAATAAGGCTTGTCGACCGCGTTGATGTAATCGGCCACATTGTCGTAACCGAGTGTGACGTCGGCGAACTTGCCATCGCGGTCCGGAACCTTAATTGAGGTAATAATCGCACCAAAGTTTGTGACACCGACCTCCATTCCCGCAGAGTTCTTCAGAGTGAATAACTCGATTTTGTCAAAGTCCTCGACCGTGACTTCGGCTTGGGTGAAACCGGAGAGTGAAACCAACAGTGTCAAAGCGAAAAGGAAACGTACCACGGCAACTCCTAATAACTCAGCGAGCTTAGATCAGACATTGGAAGAGATCGAAAAAAGCGTGACTTGAATTTAACGGTCGGCCGCCGCGTTGGCAACAATCGTCAAAGTTTCATGAAAAGCGCATCGGTGGTGACTTCGGTTGCAGGGACCATTTTTTGCGCCGGATATTGGCTTCCGTTCGCTCGATTGTCATTAGATAATGAGAATTCGCGATTTTCGTGCCGCGCGTTAGTAGGAAATGATTGAAGGACTCGTTGAAGTTCTTTGTCAACTTGTCACGCAATTCGGATTATCAATTTTCAGAGGCCACGGATCAGCCATGAAACAATATGCCATCGGAGTCGACTACGGAACCAACAGCGTGCGGGCGCTGGTCGTTGACATTGCCACGGGCGAGGAAGTTGCTTCGGCGGTTTATGATTACCCCAGCGGCGAAGCAGGGATCTTGTTGGATCCAAGCGACCCGAACCTCGCGCGGCAAAATCCTGCCGACTATATCGAGGGCTTTTTTCAATCGGTGGGCCAAGCCGTAAAGGAGGCGGGTGCGAAGTCAGGGTTTAGTTCCAATCAGGTTGTGGGGATCGGCGTCGACACGACAGGCTCCACGCCGATTCCTGTTGATAAAAGTGGCAAGGCGCTGGCGATGCTCGACAAGTTCAAGAATGAGCTCGCCGCGCATGCTTGGCTGTGGAAAGATCATACCTCGCACGCCGAGGCGGATGAAATCACGCGCAAGGCGAGCGAAGGCAACTATCCCTACTTGGCCAAGTGTGGGGGCACCTATTCTTCGGAATGGTATTGGTCGAAAATTTTGCATTGCCTGCGAACCGCGCCGCACGTGGCGGAAGCGACTTATTCATGGGTCGAGCTAGCCGACTTTGTTCCAGCTTATGTGACCGGTAACACCGATCCCGACAAGCTCGAACGCGGAATCTGCGCGGCCGGGCATAAGGCGATGTACCACGAAGAGTGGGAAGGTTTGCCGAGTGCCAAGTTTTTGGATTCGCTCGAGCCAGGTCTGTCGCGTTTCCGTTACTCGACCAAAGCTGTTGCTTCGAATCACAAGGCGGGAAAACTGACTGCTGAAGTCGCTATGAAAGTTGGTCTGCCGACGGGGATTCCTGTTGCCGTGGGTGCGTTCGATGCCCACATGGGTGCGGTGGGGTCCGGTTGCGGCAAAGGAACGCTCGTGAAGATCATGGGCACCAGCACTTGCGATTGCATGCCCGCGCCGATGACCGAGAAACTTCCCGATGTACCCGGGCTGTGTGGCATCGTGCCCGAATCGATTATGCCGGGAATGTATGGCCTCGAAGCAGGACAATCAGCGGTCGGCGACATCTTCAATTGGTTTGTGAAGCGTCTCACGCCGGCCTCTTATGGCAGCGAGGCGGAAGCTCACGTGAAGCTGACCGAAGCAGCCGCGAAGTTAAAGCCGGGGGAATCCGGCTTGGTCGCGCTCGATTGGAACAACGGCAATCGGACGGTGTTGGTTGATCCGTTGCTCACGGGACTACTCATTGGACAAACTTTGCACACGACTGCGGCGGAAGTTTATCGCGCGCTGGTGGAGGCCACGGCGTTTGGCGCGCTGACGATCATCAATCGCTTTGAAGAATATGGCGTGACGGTCGAGCAGGTGATCAACTGCGGTGGCATTGCCGAGAAGAATCCGCTGGTGATGCAAATTTACGCCGACGTCTGTGCCCGGCCGATGAAGATCAGTCGCTCGGCACAAACGTGTGCCTTGGGGGCGGCGATCTTTGGGGCCGTGGCGGCGGGGGCGCATCCTTCCGTGGAAGCCGCACAAGCCGCCATGACGGGGGTGAAGGAAACGGTTTACGAACCAATTGCCGCGAACGTGGCCGTCTATTGCGAACTCTACAAAATCTACAAGACGCTGCACGATGCGTTTGGCACGAAGGAATTCACGGGCTCGCTCGCTGGCGTGATGAAAGATTTGATTCGTATCCGCGAGCGCGCACGCAAGGGAGCTGGTCATGCTTGAGGCACTCAAAGAACAAGTTTGTCAGGCGAATCTCGATCTCGTGGCCCAAGGTTTGGTGACGCTCACTTGGGGCAACGTCAGCGGGTTGAGCGAGGATCGTCAGTATGTCGTGATCAAAGCGAGCGGCGTGGCTTACAGCCAGATGCGGCCCGAGCACATGGTCGTCGTTGATTTGGACGGCAAAGTTGTGCAAGGGGAATTACGACCGTCCAGCGATACGCCCACACACGTGCTGCTTTACAAAGCTTTTCCGCGTGTGGGGGGAATCACGCATACGCATAGCCGTTATGCTACGATGTTCGCGCAAGCTCGATTGGAAATTCCTTGCTTGGGGACAACCCACGCCGATCATTTTTATGGTGCCGTGCCGGTGACGCGACCTCTGACCGAACAAGAAGTCGCTGACGCCTATGAAGCCAACACGGGGCATGTGATTGTCGAGCGGTTTGAGAAGCTCAATCCTAACGCGATGCCGGGTGTTCTGGTGGCGGGCCACGCGCCATTCGCTTGGGGAACGTCAGCAGCGAAATCGGTGGAGAATGCCGTCGCGCTCGAAGCGGTGGCCGAGATGGCATGGGGGACGCGCATGTTGGTGAATCCTCCGCCTGAACTCGAACCTTATGTTTTGGAAAAACATTATCAACGCAAACATGGGCCGGATGCTTATTACGGCCAGCGCAAGCGATAAGACTTTAGAAAGCAAATATGATTGATCTCAAGGAATATGAAGTTTGGTTTGTCACCGGCAGCCAGCACTTGTATGGCGTGGAAACACTCAAGCAAGTCGATCAGCACTCGCACACAATTGCCAAAGCACTTAATGAGTCGAGCGATATCCCGGTACGGGTGGTGTTCAAGCCTGTGCTGACAACGCCCGATGCGATTCTCGAAATTTGCCAGGAAGCCAACAGCGCGAACAAGTGCATCGGGCTGATTACGTGGATGCATACCTTCTCGCCGGCGAAGATGTGGATCGGCGGGCTGAGCGTGCTCAACAAACCGTTCGTGCATTTGCATACGCAGTTCAACAATGAAATTCCTTGGGCGACGATCGACATGGATTTCATGAATTTGAACCAATCGGCCCACGGCGGCCGTGAGTTTGGTTTTATGTGCAGTCGGATGCGTTTGCCGCGGAAAGTCGTGGTTGGGCATCGGCAAGAAGATCGCGTGCATCGCGAATTGGGAATTTGGACCCGCGCAGCGTCGGCTAGGGCTGATGCACGTACCGCGAAGATTGCCCGCATCGGCGACAACATGCGTGAAGTGGCGGTCACGGAAGGTGACAAAGTCGCCGCGCAATTGCAGTTCGGCTATGCGGTCAATGGTTATGGGCTGGGGGACCTCGTTGAGCATGTGAACGGCATGAGCGATGGCTCCGTCGATGCATTGTGCGATGAATATGACGCGACGTATCAAATGGCCCCTGCCCTGTTGGCCAAGGGGGAACGGCGGCAATCGCTGCGCGACGCGGCGCGCATTGAGTTGGGATTACGTTCGTTTCTCACCTCGGGCGGCTTCGTGGGATTTACCGACACGTTTGAAAATTTGCACGGCCTGAAACAACTTCCCGGCTTGCCGACGCAACGATTGATGGCCGACGGCTATGGCTTCGGCGCGGAAGGTGATTGGAAGGGCGCGGCGTTGGTGCGAAGCGCGAAAGTCATGGCGGCGGGGCTCAAAGGGGGCACGTCGTTTATGGAAGACTACACCTATCACTTAATCGGCGATGAATCTTTGTGCTTGGGCTCGCACATGCTCGAGATTTGCCCAACGATCGCCGACGGTAAACCAACGTGCGAGATTCATCCGCTGGGGATTGGTGGCAAGGAAGATCCCGTGCGGTTGGTATTCAACACGCCAACCGGACCCGCCGTGAATGCGGCGTTCGTCGACATGGGGAATCGCTTTCGCATGGTGCTGAGCGAAGTCGACGTTGTGGCCCCCGAAAAGCCTCTCGAAAAATTGCCCGTGGCACGAGCGGTATGGAAACCACGGCCAGATCTGAAGACCGCCGCGGCGGCGTGGATTCATGCCGGCGGCTCGCATCATCCCGTGTTTAGTCAGGCACTCACCACGGAACACTTCGAGGACTTTGCCGAAATGTGCGGCGTGGAGTTTTTGGTGATCGACGCCGACACGCGGATTCGAGAGTTCAAGAACGTCATTCGTTGGAACGATGCCAGCGGTGTTTATGATCGGAAGTTTTGAGGCTGACAACTGCGCATGATCGAAATCAATAATGAATTACGGGCTGCCGATCTGTTGCCACGACTAGAAGTTTTCTGGTCGGCATCGGCGAATTGTATTCGCTCGATTGAAAAGAGTTGCCCGCCTGGTTCGGCTTCACCTGTATTCACTGTCGCGGGCAAGTACACGGCCAAAGGTTGGACAGAGTGGACGCAAGGGTTTCAATATGGCTCGGCGGTTCTGCAATTCGATGCCACGGGCGATGAAGAGTTTTTGGAACTTGGTCGGCGGCGAACCGTGGAGGTGATGGCTCCCCATTTGACTCACGTCGGGGTACACGATCACGGTTTTAATAATGTTAGCACCTATGGAAATCTCTGGCGGCTGATGAATGAAGGCCGCTTGCCAGAGGATGCGTGGGAACGCGATTTTTATGAACTCGCGCTCAAGGTCACCGGAGCCGTGCAGGCTGCGCGGTGGTCGAACACGTCACCGGCGGCGGGGGGCATTGGCTATATCTATTCGTTCAACGGTCCGCAATCGTTGTTTGTCGATACGATTCGCTCGTGCCGGGCGCTGGCGGTCTCGCATCAGTTGGGTCACGCGTTGATGGGCGAACGTGACCAGAAGATCAGTTTACTGCAACGATTGGTGGAACACGCAGCGAATACAGCGAAGTACAACGTATGGTACGGCGAAGCTCGCGATGCGTATGACATTCGCGGCAGAACGGCGCACGAGTCGGTGTTCAACACTAATAACGGCGACTATCGTTGCCCTTCGACGCAGCAAGGCTACTCGGCGTTCAGCACTTGGACGCGCGGCTTGGCTTGGGCGATGGTTGGCTTTGCCGAAGAATTGGAATGGCTCGCAACCCGCACGGATGCTGAACTCGAATCCGTGGGAGGCCGCGCTGGTGTCGAAGCAATTTTCTTAAAAGCGGCGCGGGCGACGTGTGATTTTTATCTGGAGTACACGCCGATCTGCGGTGTCCCTTATTGGGACACCGGGGCACCGGGTCTTGCGCATATGGGGGGTTATCTCGCTCGACCGGCGGAGCCATTTAATGACTTTGAACCGGTGGATAGCTCGGCGGCGGCGATTGGCGCGCAGGGCTTGTTGCGGCTGGGCAACTATCTCATCGCTCGCGGCGAAAACGCTAGCGGGAATCAATACCGGCAGGCGGGGTTGACCGTTGCTAACACTCTGCTTTCTGATTTGTATCTTTCCAGTGAGGTGAAGCACGAAGGCTTGCTGTTGCACTCGGTTTATCATCGGCCCAATGGCTGGGATTACATTCCACCGGGACAGAAGATACCTTGCGGCGAGGCGTGCATGTGGGGCGACTATCATGCGCGCGAGCTGGCGCTGATGATTCAGCGTGAAGCCACGGGCCAACCGTATTACACGTTCTTTGGACCAACGAAGTAACATTTGCCATGGCTGTATCAACGAAAAAAGTGGCCCTCGTGACTGGTGGAACGCGGGGGATCGGTCTTGGTATCTCGCAACAACTCGCGCGTGATGGTTTTAGCTTGGCCGTAAATGGCCGCCGTGCAGAGGCTGATGTTGCGGAAGCGGTTGATGCACTTAAGAAACTAGGTGCTGAGGTGCTTTACTGCCTAGCCGATGTTGCTGATGCGGCGGAGCGAGAACACATGGTGACGGCGATTCGCAATAAATTCGGGCGACTCGACGTCCTGGTGAACAACGCCGGCGTGGCTCCCGACGTGCGGGCTGACTTGCTGGATGCCACGCAGGAGAGTTTTGATCGGTTGATCAGTATCAATCTCCGCGGGCCGTATTTCCTCACACAGCTTGTGGCGCAGTGGATGATCGAGCAGCATCAAGCCGACGGCAAGTTTGCTGGCGTGATTGTCAATGTGTCCTCGGTCAGCGCGACCGTGGCTTCGGTCAACCGCGGCGATTACTGCATCAGCAAAGCGGGGGTTGCCATGGCCACACAGTTGTGGGCCGCGCGGCTTGCGGAGTATGGGATTCAAGTTTACGAAGTCCGCCCCGGCGTGATTCGCACGGACATGACGAGTGGCGTCGTCGAGAAATACGACAAGCTGATTGCCGAGGGTCTGACGGTCGATCCTCGCTGGGGAACGCCGGAAGATGTCGGCCGCGCGGTGGGTGTGCTCGCACGCGGCGAGTTGGCCTACGCCACGGGGAACGTGATTATGGTCGACGGTGGTTTGACTTTGCCGCGGTTGTGAGATTTTACAGGAGAAAGCAGAGGGAGCAGAGGTAAATTACGTCATCCTGAGGGAGCCTAAGCGACTGAAGGACCTAGTTTGTAGTGTCAGCACGGTTGGAATTCTCGGAATGACAAAACAGTTGTTAAACATTTTCTTGAGCCTTCTCGTGCTAGGTGCACCATCCGTGTACGCCGCCGACGTTGAACTCTCAGCCGGTGACACAACTCACCCCGTCGGGACGATCTTCGAAATCCCCGCGCCGCCGGAAGTCGATGCGAAAATCAAGACAGTCACGCTCATCAACGAAGAGGGTGCGCGACTGATCGTGCAGCGTGATCCGTCGAATCCGTCGCGGATGCTGGGGATACTCGACAAGGTGCTGCCTGCACATGAAATACGCAAGTATCAGATAACAATCGACGCGACGCTCGAGGCGTCCACCCCCCAGGTGGAATGTTTGCCCAAAGGCAAAGATTACGAAATCACCGTGCACGGCAAGCCGGTACTGCTTTATAACGCTGCGCTGAAAGAGTGTCTTGTCGAAGGCTTCGCGGAGTGTCGACGAAGCGGGTTTATTCATCCTGTATATGCGCCGGATGGCACGATTGTGAGCGACGATTTCCCGCCCGAGCATCCGCATCAACATGGCATCATGCTCGCCTGGGTCGATAGCGTCTTTCGTGGTAAGCCAATCGATTTCTGGAACTCGATGAAGCAGCAAGGCGTCGTCGAGCATTTTGCCGTGGTGGATATGCTCAACGGCCCCGTCTTTGGGGAGCTCAATGTTGAACTTAAACATTCGCAAATTATTGCGGATGGCAAAAGCGATCCCATCCTCGACGAAGCGTGGCGAATTCGCGTGTTTAATTCGGTCGATCCGCACGTGATTGAAGTGCGATCGACCCTCAAATGTGCGACGGATGATCTGCTGCATCTCAATGAATATCACTACGGCGGGATGGCCTTCCGTGGCGCGCGGAGTTGGTCGTTCGGCAAGGCCGAGTTTCTCACGAGCGAAGGTAAGGACCGCGAAAGTGGCAACCACACGCGGCCGCTCTGGACGGCGATCACGGGCGATGTCGACGACAAGAGCTACACCGTGGCGGGGATGGAGTCGGCGAAGAATTTTCGCTTTCCCCAGCCCGTGCGGTTGCATCCTGACATGCCGTACTTTTGTTGGTCGCCGTCGGTATTGGGCGAGTTTGAGATTGTTCCCGAAAAGCCGTTTGTTTCTGAATATCGCTTCTTCGTGTTCAACGGTGGCGCGGATAAGGGACGGCTTGATGAATTGCAGCGCGAGATGGCGGCGCCGTTGGTCGGGACTTTGGTGGAGTAGTAGATCAACGCGTGTACGGCAGCGGGACGCTGCCGGCTAACGTTTGGTTTCAAGTTGTTGTCCGAGCCACGCGAACGCTTCGTCTTGCATTTCCACATTGAACACGTGCGGCACGTCCCAAAGTTTGGTTTCCAGTCTTTCGCTCGCGTTTTGTGATTCCCAGACGGCTCGCATTTTTTGAAATGCTGTTTCGACGGCGGGGACGGGGTAGATCGTGTCTTGGCGGCCGTTATAAAACAGCATCGGTTTGGGGCAGGCGATGCTCGCGACGTCGGGCGTGTCGAGCGAAAGCGACAACCCGGGATGCAGCATTGTGAATGACGATTGACCTTGTGTGATGTTGGTGCCGGGAACCATCAGCTCGGGCAAACTTGCCATCGAACAGAGGCAGAGACCCGCCGTAATGCGATCCGACATCGCGGCGAGATGCCATGCGCGATTCGATCCCATCGAGAAGCCAAGTGCTGCGATTCGTATAGGATCGACTTCGGGAAGTGAAGCCAGGAATTCAGCGGCTTGGAGATCTTCTTGCGATATTAGGCCTGCATAGCTGATCCCCATTTGCATGAGATTCGACGCGAGGGCTTGCTGGTTTTCATAGCCTCCTCCGCCGCGGCCGGACCAATTGAGTGCATCGGTCGCCAGACAAACATAGCCACGCCGGGCGAGTTCATCGCCAACAAAACGACCGCCGTAGCATTTGTCGGCCCATTCTTCCGCCAGCGAGACTTTTTCTTTAGGCACCTCCCACGGCCGTACCATTTTTTCCTTGCCAATTCGGAACTCAGCACCATGGTCGTGAAGCAATAGTACGGCCGGAAATGGCCCTTCTCCTGCCGGGACCAGCAAGTAAGCGAGCGCCCGGCTATCGCGCGAGATGTTAAAAGCAACTTTGTGCGACGTGTAGCCATCGCACTTTTTGCTGGCGAGGATTTGTGGATCAAAGTCTCGTACAGGCAATGTGGACAACCAACTTGAGCGGACCTTTTTTTGTGCTTCAAGGTGCCAGACGTCAAATGATTTGCCATGCTGTTGGGGCCAAGCCAACGGAAAATCAAGCCGATTGGTCATGGATTCGTAAAAAATGGGGAGCTTGTCAACGACACCCACGGTTTGGTAAGCGGACTGAGCCAATACTGGCATGGTCAGCAGTGATGACAGCAGTAGGACATGGAGATTCATTCGAAATATCTAGCTCTTGATGTGAATTCGGGCATTGAACGAGGTCAGTTATCTTGAATGTAAGTAACTTTCCGCCTGTGGCAATCATGGTAAACTGACTGTACGGATTCCTTTTCTTCGCTGTGCCAAACGTACTCTACGATATGAAGCACTTTGTTTGGCTCTTAATGCTATGTTTTGCGCTAGGTCTAGTCCGCCATGCTTCAGCTGAAGGTGTGGCATGGCCAAAGATCACACAAACGGCCAAGCCGTGGACGCGGTGGTGGTGGCATGGGTCGGCGGTGGATCGCGAAAATATTACGCTGTGCTTGGAGGAATACGCTGCCGCGGGGTTGGGGGGCGTGGAGATCACCTGCATCTATGGCGTGAAAGGGACCGACGGTCGGCAGCTTTCTTATCTTTCGCCTGAATGGCTGGACGCGGTGACCTTTGCTGTTGAAGAGGCTAAGCGGTTGGGGATGGGTGTGGATTTGCCGTCGGGTTCCGGGTGGCGGATGGGAGGCCCGGATGTAATGCTTGCTGAGAGTGATGCTGTGTGGGAGAGCACTAAGCCGCGAGCGGCTGGGAGATTGTTGGGTGAAAAAGTGAAACGGCCTGCGCCTGGGGGTGAGGGTTATACGATCAATCCGTTTTCGCGGGATTCGGTCGAGCACTATCTCAACGACTGGGGGAAGAAAACTGCATCACTTCCCAACGATTTGATTCGGGCGTCGTTTCAAGATTCGTTTGAATACGACGGCGATTGGAGTGATCAACTCCTCTCGAAATTCGCTCAAGCGCGCGGGTATCGATTGGAAGATCATTGGCAGGAACTTGCCGGCGAAGGCGATCCCGAGACGGTCGCGCGGGTGAAAGGCGATTACCGCGAGACGCTCAGCGATTTGGTGCTTGAGGAATTGATCGTGCCGTGGGTGGAGTGGTCGCATGGGCGGGGGCAGGTTGCGCGGAATCAGGCGCATGGTTCGCCGGGGAATTGGCTCGACTTATACGCGGAGAGCGATATTCCCGAGACGGAATCGTTTGGCCGGTTGGAGGATGACGACGCTGATCCATTGATTCAGAAGTTTGCAAGTTCCGCGGCGCATGTTGCGGGTAAGAATTTGGTGGCCGCGGAAACGGGGACTTGGCTCGACGAGCATTTCCATGTGACGTTGGCCGAGTTGAAAGAGCGAATCGATCAGCAGATGCTCGCGGGAGTGAATCACGTGATTTATCACGGCACGGCGTATTCCCCCGCCGAAGCTGTGTGGCCTGGTTGGTTGTTTTACGCGTCGACGCAACTGAATCCACAGAATCCGATCTGGCGGGATTTTCCAGCGCTCAACGCCTATGTTGCTCGCTGTCAGGCGATGCTACAAGCCGGCGAGCCATCAAACGATTTGCTGGTGTATTGGCCGATTCACGACGTGTGGCACGATGCGAAGGGCTTGCGGAAGGATTTTCGTGTTCACAATTCCAAGGATTGGTTTTTCAATCAGCCGATTGGTGAAGCGGCTGAGTACCTGGATAACATGAGAATCAGCTTTGATTACATCTCTGATCGTCAGCTTCAAAAGTGTGAAGCTGTTGGCGATCAGATCAAAACTCAAGGATCCAGTTATCAAGCGATTTTGATTCCCGATGCAAAGTACTTGCCAACGGCAACACTGATAAAACTTAAGGAGCTGGCAAAAGCAGGAGGCCGTGTTCTGTTTTGGAGAGAGTTGCCGGCGAGCCCACCGGGGCTGTTGAACGAGGAAAAGAAGCGTGAGTTCGCCGCGGCGATAGCAGATATGGGCGATTATGCTTTAGTAAACAGGGATCTATGGGGACTTATCAAGGCGGGTAATATCAATTCCGATACTGATGCCGACGGACAGGTATTGAAAACTATTCGACGTAGAATGCCGGATGGTTGGTGTTATTTTTTGAAAAATGTTTGGGAGCATAACTGTGACATTCGATTTGCAGCGCCGTTTGTGTGGGAAAGTGCGGTGTTGATGAACCCTATGACCGGCGAGATCGGCGAGCCAGCACTCAAAGATGGTTTTATTCGCGTGCAGCTTGCCCCGAAAGAAACCGTTTTTGTGCGGACGTTCGATCATGAGGTGAGCGCCGAGCCGTGGCAGTATCAGGAGATCGATGGCAAGCCCTTGGTGGTTGATGGTGAATGGGACGTGAGGTTTGTTGCTGATGGACCGGAGTTGCCGGAAGCGTTTCAAACCAGCCGGTTAGCAACGTGGACGCAACTGGCGGGGGAAGCAGGATCGAAGTTTGCTGGGACCGCCGCGTACACAATATCCTTGCCGCGTTTAAGGTCCGGAAGATATTTGCTCGATTTAGGTCGAGTGGCCGACAGTGCCCGGGTATTTCTAAGTGGGAAGGAATTGGGCGTGTTGTTTGCCCAGCCGTTTCAAATTCCCATTGAAATTACTGAAGCTAACAACACGTTAACGGTGGAAGTGACCAATGTCGCGGCGAATCGGATTCGCGATTTGGATCGCCGCGGTGTTGAGTGGCGAATCTTTGAGGATATCAACTTCGTGGGGATCGATTACAAGCCATTTGATGCGACGAACTGGCCCGTGCGCGAGGCGGGGCTGCTGGGGCCGGTGACGCTTAGCAAGCTGAAGGATTGATTTCTCGGCCTTTGACTGATAGAGGCTAGATTCTTCAGTCGCTAAGGCTTCTTCAGAATGACAGACGGATTATTTCGCCCAATCGGCAGAGTGTGGCGCAATTGTGCTGTGTATCGCGTGACAAATTCTAATCTCGCGCAAATGAAAACATACGCTGCGTTTTCGAGGGTATTTTTCTCGGCCGTGCGTCTGGAATTGCGCTAGTCGCCCTATTACAGTGGTGAATTACGAATCACCCGCCAAGTTAGCTGGCGGTGCTTGTCTTATTCTTCTCTGAATCGACGGAAAGGTCATTCATGGAATCGCTTGATTGGATCGTGATTGCTTGTTACTTCGCGCTGTTGTTGGGGGTTGCCTGGTGGGTGATCAGCAAGAGCAAGAATACATCTGCTGACTTTTTCCTGGCCGAGAAGAGCCTGGGCTGGTTCGTTGTGGGAGCATCGATCTTTGCCTCGAACATCGGCTCGGAGCATTTGGTCGGCTTGGCTGGCTCGGGTGCCACCGACGGCGTGGCCTTGGCTCATTACGAGTTGCACGCTTGGTGTTTGTTGGTCCTGGGTTGGGTCATGGTGCCGTTCTATGCCCGGTCTAAAGTCTTCACGATGCCGGAGTTTTTGGAACGACGTTTTTCACCTGCCTCGCGGTATGTGCTTTCGATCATTTCGCTCGTGGCTTATGTGGTCACGAAAATTGCCGTCGGAATTTTTGCCGGTGGTGTTGTGTTTGCGGTGTTGCTGCCGGAAATGCGACTGGGGCCACTGGATAGCTTTTGGCTGGGTTCGATTTTGGTGCTGGCTTTCACCGGTATTTACACCACGCTCGGTGGGTTTCGGGCCGTGGCTTATACCGAAGCGTTGCAAACGTTTATTCTGATTCTTGGCTCGGCGATGGTGACCTACTATGGCCTAGAAAAAGTTGGCGGGTGGGGTGAGCTACGCGAAACGGTTGGCAGCGAGATGTTCAATCTCTGGAAGCCGATTGTCCCCGAAGGTTTACCGGTCGAATGGTCGCCGGTTGAAACCCACAACGATCAAGGGGAGTTGACGAGCCAAGCGTGGTACTTCAACGGCAACTATCCGTGGCTGGGAATGTTGTTGTGCGCGCCGATTATCGGTTTGTGGTATTGGTGTACCGATCAATATATCGTGCAGCGAACTCTGGGAGCGCCCAACGAAACCGAGGCACGACGCGGCAGCATTTTTGCCGGCTACTTAAAGCTTTTGCCGGTATTTATCTTTATCGTGCCGGGGTTGATTTGCTGGGCACTGATTCTGAAATCAAGCACGGGCGAAGTTCAGGACATGAACTTCGCCGAAATGTTGGTGCCCGAGGAATCGATCAAGATCGCCGAAAGCGGTAAGGCGTTTCCGATGATGGTCAAGAACGTTTTGCCGGTGGGAATGCGCGGATTGGTCGTGGCCGGTTTATTGGCGGCACTCATGAGTTCGTTGGCCGGCGTGTTCAATGCTTGCTCGACGTTGTTCACGATGGACTTGTACAAAAAAAGGTATCCCCAAGCGTCCGAGCAACAGCTGGTGCGTGTCGGGCGTATAGCAACTGTCGTGATGGTGCTTGTCGGATTTGCTTGGATCCCGATTATCCAAGGCTCGAAAGGCCTGTACGACTACTTGCAATCCGTGCAGGGCTATCTGGCCCCGCCGATTTTTGTGGTGTTCTTTTTGGGTATCTTCTGGAAGCGGCTCAACGCCAAAGGTTGTTTGGCGGCGCTGGTCGTGGGGTTTGCGCTCGGCGTTTTTAGCTTGGCGGTGGATACGCCTCCCAAGATTTGGGCTGACTTCCAGTACACGGAAGGTTCGCTGCTGTGGATTGTTAACAAGATTTACTTTCAGTATTTCAGCTTGCTGATCTTTCTGGTGAGCGCTGCCGCGATGATCATCGTGAGCATGTTGACGCAAAAACCCGATTACGAACGCATCTCGGGTTTAACCTTTGGTACGCTCTCCGAAGCGGATCGAAACAAAACCCGCGAAAGCTGGTCGGGGCTCGACTTGGCAACTTCGGTGGGTTTGCTCGTCATTATCTTGGCAGCTTATGTGTATTTTACAGGGTGAGAATTGTTCATTGTCAGGAGGTCTTGATGGCTTGTCCTCGAGTATGGCTTTTTGGCTTGATCGTAATCGCACTCACAACGATATCTTCAAAAGCTCAACCTGAAGAGAAGCCGGCGCCAGGGCCAACGCTCACTTTCGAGCAGATCCCCTACGAGCCTTCAGCTGAAAATCTGGCCGCCCGGGAGGAATTCCGCGACGACGAGTTTGGCATCTTCATTCACTGGGGCGTCTACAGCGTGCTGGGGCGTGGCGAATGGGTGATGAACAACGAAAAAATTCCGGCGGCGGAGTATGAGAAGCTCGCCAAGGAATTCAATCCCACGAAGTTCAATGCGGCGGAGTGGGTTTCGCTCTTCAAGAATGCGGGGGCGAAGTACATCGTCATCACGTCGAAGCATCACGATGGCTTTGCGATGTTTGATGCCGAAACCGGGGATTGGGACATTGGCGATCGGACCGAATTTGGCCGCGATCCGTTGAAAGAACTTGCCGAGGAATGCGCCAAACAGGACATGAAGTTGTTCTTTTATCATTCGCATTTGGATTGGCGTCATCCCGAGTACTATCCCCGTGGCATGACGGGCCACGGATCGAAGAGGCCTGACGGCGGCGACTTTGAAAAGTACTTGGAATACATGGACGGTCAACTCGCCGAGTTGTTGGGCGGTCGGTATGGCGAGATCGGCGGCATCTGGTTCGATGGCTGGTGGGATCAGCAATCGAAAAGATTTGACGGCACGAAGGACGCCGACCCCAAGGCGACGCGGCTCGATTGGCAATTGCGGCGAACTTACGATTTGATTCACAAATTGCAGCCGGCCTGCCTCATTGGCAACAACCATCACGTCGCGCCGTTTGCGGGCGAAGATTTTCAGATGTTCGAGCGTGACTTGCCTGGCCAGAACAAAGGGGGCCACAGCCCCGATGCAGTGATTGGCAAGTTGCCGCTTGAAACCTGCGACACGATCAATGGAGCGTGGGGCTACAACGCCGACGATAAGAACTTCAAATCGCCGAAGGAATTGATTCACTATCTCGTGCGGGCGGCGGGAAATAATGCGAACTTCTTGCTGAACGTCGGCCCCAAGCCGGATGGCACGATTGATGAAGAATCGAGCCAGCGACTATTGGCGATTGGCGAGTGGATGAAGAAGAATGCCGCGTCTGTGCGACCCACGCGCGGCGGACCAGTGAAACCGCAAGCGTGGGGTGCCAGCACACGGCATGGCGACACGATCTATTTGCACATTCTTGAGACGAATGGTGCAGTGGATGGTTGGCTCAAACTAACGGGAACCGAGGGAATGGAGGTTGATGAACTTTCGCACTTCCCTGATGGCAGTGCAGTACAAATTCGTCGAAACAGCAGGGGAGAGCTAGAAGTGAAACTCCCCGTTCAACGAGATGATATAGACATCATTCTGACGGGTAAAAGTCCGGCCTAATCCCTGGTTTGTAAACAACCAGAGGTGATGCTTAGCGTTCAATGATTGGACGATCTCAGTCCAATCCATGGTCAGTCTACATTAGTAGTTTCGCAACTGGCTTTATTTGAACCAGCAATTGGCAGTCAGATGGTTGCACAAAATTCGAGCTTACACAGTACTTACGCATAGTTTTGTACGGTAATTGGACAGTTCAGCCAACTCGGTGCGAATTTCCATCTTTTTCCAATAATCGGCTCAGCATTTGCCAATCCAAACGGTGCGCGAGTGTCGTATCTCTCGTAGTGCGTTTGAGGGGCAAGTATCTTTCTGCGCTCAGCAATGGTCGCTTCTTGACCATTTAATCTTAAGAATTTCATCAGTGAGGGTGTCTACTGACATGAAGAGAACATTATTTACGCTACTTAGCGTAGGCTTGTTAAGCCTATCAACATCTGCGTACGCCGTGACGATTTACGGCGTGTCTGAAATTGGCGGCCAAACACTCGTGAGTTGGGATTCTGCTAACCCGACCGCTCTTCTTAATGGCTATAACATCAGCGGCTTGCAAAACAACGAGACAATCAAGGGAATCGATTTTCGTCCCTCGACCGGTGTCTTGTATGCTTTGGGAAGCACCAGTCGGCTTTATACTGTTGACGTGAACAGCGGTATGGCCACGGAAGTGCCACCCCCTGGCGTATTCACACCGACCTTGAATGGCTCGAATTTCGGCTTCGATTTCAATCCCGTGATTGATCGCATTCGCACGGTGTCGAACACGCGCAAGAATTATGTGCTGAATCCCAACGATGGCTCAGCAACCGGCGTCACGGATTTGTTCTACCCTGCCGGTGATCCTAATTTTGGTGTTTTCCCGAACGTCGAGTTCTCGGCCTATACAAACAGCTTCAATCCTGCTCCGATGACGACGCAGCTTTACGGTATCGACTCGAACCTCAACATCCTGGTTACCCAAGCCAATTCGGCGGGAACTTTGGGAACTGTTGGTCCACTGGGCGTCGACGTCACAGCCGTAGGTGGATTTGATCTTACGGGAGCAAATGTCGCTTACGCAGCACTGCTGCCCGCCGGTGCGTCTCAGTCACGGTTCTACAGTATCAATCTGCTGACTGGTGCCGCCACGGATTTGGGTGTTATCGATGGTGGTTTGATCATTGGCTCGATGGCGGTTGGCCCTGACGGGCTTGTCCCGTTCGTGCCCGAGCCAACCTCAGTTGTTTTGCTAGGTATCGCATTGGTCGCTTCCTGCGGACGCCGGCGTGCCTAAGTAACAAATTCTTAGGGCATTTTAAACGGGCTCGACATTGCGTCGGGCCCGTTTTGTTTTGATAATCTCAAAAAATGTTGAGCTTGGAGCATCCGTTGTGGTTTGAGGTTCGTAGTCCCACGGGGGTGTTCCGTAAGTTGCGTTAAGGGTTAATCTTTTTCGTTCGCAGGTCGTCACATCTATGTCAGATGCGAACACTACTACCCTTGATACCGAGAGCCGTGGCGGATTGTTCGTCGTGGCGGTGGTTTTCTTGAGCTTGGCGTTCTTGGTGACGCTGGGGATTCAATTCGCTTGGTCGCGATTTGGGCCTGTCCCCTCAGCCAGAAATCTGGCAGCGGTCAGTTCCGAACAAATCGTGCAGCCTAAGCCCGACTTGAGTCCCGACCAAGTCGTGGAGCTTCAGCTCAAGGGATTGGGTGAGTCCAACCCGGCACCGGGGATCATGCAATGCTTTGCGTTTGCCTCGCCGGAGAATAAGCAATCGACGGGGCCGCTCACGCGCTTTGCGATGATGATGGAACGTCCCCCGTACGACGTTTTCTTGCACCGTCATTTGTTGCTGGTTGGCAAACCGGCGATTACGGGTGAGGAAGCCACGGTGATGGTCACGTTGCTCGACGAGCATGATGAAATCCGAGTGTTTCATTTTCATCTCACCAAGCAACATGGCGAGGCGATCGAAGGCTGCTGGATGACGGATGCCGTGTATCCCTTGCAGCAAATCACGACGCCAGCCGTAGGACAAGAGCCCACTGTGTGGCGAGCCCCTCAACATGACGGAACGCGCTGCGGATGGTGGGCCCACTATGGATAAGCCCGATCCCACCTCGAAGGCCGGTGAGGTGCATCTCACGGGATCTTTGCCGACAGACGACAAGTGCCAGCAAGACATTGCCTGGATGTCGGCTCTGCGGCATGGGGACGAAGCCGCGTTCTTGGAACTCTATCATGCCTACGGCGACCGCGTGTTAGCCGTGTGCTTGCGCGTGTTGCACGATCGACAACTTGCCGAGGATGTGCTATCAGAAGTTTTTTGGGAAATTTGGCGGCATCCTGACCGCTATGAAGCATCGAGAAGCACTCCGCAGACGTATCTCTTAATGGTAGCGCGCAGTCGGTCGATCGACCGACTGAGGGAAATCGCGCGCAGGGCACGTGTGTTAAACGCGGCGACCGAATCGGCGCGGGACGGCGACGGAATATTCCCAGACATTCCGCCCGAAACTGGCTTAGTACGCCAAGAGCAAAATCACTTGGTGCGCACGGCGCTTGATCATCTCGAGGACAATCAGCGGCAGGTTTTGGAGTTAGCATTTTTTGGAGGCTTAAGTCATCAACAGATTGCCAAGCATTTGGACTCACCGTTGGGAACGGTCAAGAGTCGCATACGGCAAGGCTTGATTCATTTGCGCGCTAAACTTTCATCCACCTTTCCAGAGCGGTTTCGACCATGAATTGCCAAGACAGCAGGGAATTGCTGATTGAGTATTCGCTGGGTCAACTCGATCCGGCGCGAACGAGTGAGGTGCGTGCGCATCTCGCGAAAGGATGTCCTGTGTGTGCTGAACAATTAGCTGAGATTCAAAACTCGTGGGCGAGCTTGGCGGCCGGCTTGGAACCGGTGTCTCCTTCTCCCGGGGTCGAGAAGAAATTGTTGGCGATGATTCGCGGAGAAATCGCGCCACCGGTTGAGCTCACGAATCGGCAAGAGCATCGCGAACGATCGCGGTTGTTGGCTTATATGTTGGCGGCATCACTTGTCGGTATTGCCGCGGGGGTCGTGGTTTGGAATTTCACACCGTTGGGAACTCAGTTCGGGAGTCGTGAAGTCGCCGTTGCCCCA
Organism: Bythopirellula sp.; assembly: GCF_041737835.1. Taxonomy (NCBI): domain Bacteria; kingdom Pseudomonadati; phylum Planctomycetota; class Planctomycetia; order Pirellulales; family Lacipirellulaceae; genus Bythopirellula; species Bythopirellula sp. The sequence goes on from NZ_JBGSQY010000046.1 coordinate 22,660, forward strand.
GCAGATGCTTGGGGAGTGCCAGACGGGAGTGCTGATAAACCAGGTTTTCAAACCGTGGCGCTCGAGCCCATAGCCGAGCAAAAGGGTGTTCAGGTGGCAATTGTCATGAACCAAGCCACCCGGCAATGGCATGTGATTGGCTCCGGACTTCCGGAAGTTGTCACGGGTGAGCATTATCAGCTTTGGTTGGAAACTAAGTCCAAGCAATTCTTGCCCGTCGAGCAACTCACGGTCGATCACAAGGGCCACGGCGGCGTGATCATTGATTTGCCGAAGGAGCACGCGAATCAGTTGGCGGGGGTGTGGCTGACAGTCGAGAAAGTCGAAGAACCAGCGCAACCCTCGCAGCAAGTGTTATTTCACGCCGCGATCAAATAAAGATGTGACTCGTCTGGTCGCCAGCCGGGGACTACACTTGGGGCATGCCTGAACCCAGTTACTGCCGCCCGCTTGCCTTTCATCGTTTTGTCTCTGCGCTGCCTCAGATCGACACGGCGGAGGGACTATTTCGCGCGGCCTTTGCAATCTCACTGCATGAGCGCCCCGAGGCCGAATTCGGGGAAGCGGAATCAATTGTCAACCAACTTAGCGAAGCAGTGCGGCAGCGGGTGCGATCCGCTAATCCCCAGGCGCTCTTAGCGCATTTGCATGACGTGCTCTTTGAAGTCTTCGGCTTGCGCGGCAACACGCGCGATTATTACAACCCCGCCAACAGTTATCTGGGAGACGTACTGAGAAGCCGGCAGGGCCTGCCTATCGTCTTGGTATTGATCTATAAGCGAGTGGCAGAGCCGCTAGGGCTCGTTGTGCATGGCATCAATTCGCCCGGGCATTTTCTCGCGGAAGTGTCGACCGAACGGCCCAATGAAAAATCGATGTTCGTCGATCCATTTTTTGGCGGTGGAATTTTGACCGCTGAAGAAGTTTTTGAGCGAATAAGTCAAGCCACCGGGCAAGCGGTGATTCCCTCCCCTGCCCTACTGTCTCGTGCGACCCCCGAACAATGGCTGGCGCGAATGCTGGCCAACCTGCAAGCGGCCTTTTCCGCGGCGGGACAGGAACGCAACGTGTATGCCATGCAGGAGCTTTTTGCGCTGATTGAGCAGTGATTCGCTCGAAATACGAATGCAGGGTAAAATGCAAAGACTCACCGCTGCCCCCTTCGACGGAACTTTTCTTTGACGGAACTTTTGATCGTGCCTTGTGTCCGCCGGCTTATCATTTGTGTCGTGCTCTTGCTGGCGGGATGGTTGAGCAGCGGAATTTCCATGGTTTTGGCCGACGTGGCGGTGCTGAGCAATCGCACGGGGCGAGAACTTGTGGTCGAGATTATGCCGGGCGTGGGCGCGGCGAAGCAAATGGCAATCGCCAGCGGCGAATCACGGCCTGTGTTCTTTCAAGGTTTCGCACGGGTGCGGTTTGGCGATCAGTTCACGTCGCAATCTTATGAACTGGCCCCCAAGGCCGCCTACTTTTTTGCCCCCGATGCCGACGGGCAAACTCTGCGTATGGAACGCATCGGTTTCGGGCCCAGCGATTCCGAACCGCTCAAGCCCGTGCCGTTTGATCCCAATCAAAAGTTGAGTGAAGGCTCGGTCACGGTGCCGATCAAAATCGCGGTTGATGACGACGAGCCCACGCATCGCACGGTCTGGGAGCCGCGACTGCGTGACCGTGTTGCCAAGGCTTCGCAAATTCTTGAACAGCATTGCGGTGTGAAACTTGAAATCGTGGATGTGGCAACGTGGGAGTCGAACAATCAGATTCGTGATTTCTCGCGCTCGATGCGAGAATTTGAACGCGCCGTGCCCGCCACACCGACTCAGTTGGTAATTGGTTTCAGCAGCCAATATGACTTTTCCGTGGGACCGATGCACTTGGGAGGCAGCCGCGGGCCATTGCATCCTTACATCTTGCTTAAAGAGCGTGCGCCCAATACCCAGGAGGCGGAAAAGCTTGAGCTCTTGGTTCATGAGCTGAGCCATTTTCTAGGGGCATCTCATAGCCCCGAGCCGAATAGCGTGATGCGGCCAATGCTCACCATCAGTCAATTGCGATCTACAGGGGCAAAGATTTATATCGATCCGGTAAATGTGCTGCTGATGTCGCTGATGGCCGACGAAATGCGACAGAATAAGGTCAAGACTTTCGCCGAAGTTTCGCAACCGACGAAGGACCGCATGCTGGAAATTTATCGCGTGTTGCAACAAGCATTGCCGAACGACCCGGCGGCGATTATTTATCAAAGGTTGCTTGGCACTTCGAATGCGCCACAACTGGCGATGGAAGTCCGCGAGATATTGAGTCAACTCACGCAGTTCGCGCGGCTCGAACAAGCGCGTGCCGAGAAAGCTGGAGTGAAAATTCCGGGCGACGATCTCACGGCGAGTTATGTGCGTGAGGCCGCGGTCATCGCTGCTGATCTGCAATCACCCACCGCGGCGAAATCGATGTTGCTCGCGTTGGGAGTTTTCTTCGATGGCGTGAGTACGCTGCGAGCGTTTCCCGGAACGAGCAGTTTGGTTTCGCAATTGGAAACCGACGAACAACGTCGCACGCGGATCGGTGTGCTGGGACATCCCACGATGCGCGATCGGCCAGATCTCGCCAAACATTTCTTTGTTTCCGCTCACCTAGCCGCAACGATGGGGGGCAGTGCCGCGCGGGGCATGGGCCTCATGAAAGAAACTCTTGATGCGCAAGGGGGCTCGGGATTCAGCTTCGCCGACATGGCCGCCAATCGCGCGGGGATCGTGTTTGCAGAGAAGCTGCTTGCGAATGAGCTGACATTGGACGAGCTGACCAATTCCTTTGTGGTTGGTAATTTCATCCCCGAAATTGGTGAACTTGTAGAAGGTTTGCAGGGTGGCGATTTACAATCGCATCTTAAAAAAGCGGAGACTAATCTCTCTGCGGAATTGGATCAAATCGAACAGCGCATCCTCGATCTTCCGATTTATCAAAAAACGATTCGGAATTCTCGACAGCCGTGAGTTCCTCCGGCTTGGGGCAATTGCTGCTTCGATCTGAGGCGGCTAGAATGCGGAATTCTGGCATTATTTTGCGCCCTAGGTAAGCTGCGAAGCCGACCAGGAAGCGGTAGGATTTGTGTTTTTGCCGAACCGGAATTCTCGAATATGACTCGTCCCCGAAATCTTATCGTGGCCCAAAGTGGCGGACCCAGTTGCGTTATCAACAGCACGTTGCGCGGCATCGTCGAAGCAGCGCGTGATTCAGCCAGCGTCGGCACGATTTACGGTGGGCATCACGGCATTGAAGGAGTCTTGAAGGAAGAGTTGATCGACCTGACGGCCCAATCGCCTGAAGAAATCGCCCTGCTCCGCTATACACCCGCCGCGGGCTCGATTGGCACCTGTCGTTATAAGCTTAAGGATTGGCAGAACGAAGATTTCGACCGAATGATGGAAATCTTCAAGGCCCACGACATCGGTTACTTCGTTTACATCGGCGGCAACGATTCGATGGACACCGCCAACAAGGTGGCCAAGCTCGCCAACGAACGCGGATTGGATATGGTGGGGATCGGTGCCCCCAAGACGATCGACAACGACGTCGGCGACAGCGAATTCAAGTTGATCGATCACACCCCCGGTTATGGTTCGTGTGCTAAATACTGGATGCACATGGTGCAGAACGCGAACGAAGAGAACGCCGGTTCTTCGCCGGCTGATCCCGTGCTGGTGTTGCAAGCGATGGGTCGCAAGATTGGTTACATCCCCGCCGCCGCGCGGTTGGCCGATCCGAAACGAGAAATGCCCCTGCAAATCTATCTCGCCGAGCGGAAGTTCACGCTTGAGCAGATCGCCGATAACGTGAACGAACAACTCAAACGGGACGGACGCGTGATGCTCGTGGTGAGCGAAGGCTTGGACGTGGGCGACATTGGGGCGGTGAAAGATTCGTTTGGACATACGTCGTTCAGTGCGAGCCAGATCAGCGTCGCGCAGATCATAACCAACTATCTCAACTCGAAGGGTTTGGCTGCCAAGGGTGCCGCACGTTGCAATGTTTCGGGCACCGACCAACGCAACTCGATTGGCTATGCGTCGGAAGTCGATCTCGACGAAGCCTACGAAGTGGGGGTGAAAGCTCTGGAACTTGCTGACAAGGGCCAGAGCGGCTTCATGTCGACGATCCTACGGAAGCCGGGGCCGAAGTATGGTGTGACGTATGACAAGGTGCCGCTTCCCGAAGTGGCCAACAGCGAACGGACCTTCCCCGACAAATGGATCCTGCCGAGCGGCATTGATGTGAGCGACGAGTTCTTGGCTTACTGCCAACCGCTCGTTGGCGACACGATGGCGCAACTTCCGATGGAAGATGGTCGGCAGAGGCTCGCGCGGATCAAGCCGATCTTCGCCGAGCAAAAGCTGGCGAAGTATGTTCCCCAGGCGGACCGCATGAAGGCCCCAGGCAAATAAAGATAAGAATACTTACCACGAAGAGCACAAAGGGCACAAAGTTAATAATTTCAGAAGACGAGATTGGTGATTGTCTTGCTACTTTGTGTGCTTCGTGGCTTTGTGGTTATTAATTGGATTGGTTAGGCATGAAAGATTATAAACCCCAAAAAGAGTTCTTGGTGGCCATCGATTCCGATGGCTGTGTGTTCGATACGATGGAGATTAAGCATAAAGAGTGCTTTATTCCCGCGTTTATCAATCACTACGAACTGCAAGGCGCGAGCAAATATGCTCGTGAAGCCGCTGAGTTCGTGAATTTGTATTCCAAAAGCCGTGGAATCAATCGCTTCCCTGCTTTGGTCGAACAGCTCGAATGGCTCGCGCGTCGGCCCGAAGTGAAGGCCCGGGGGATCAAGGTTCCATCGCCGAAAGGCGTGATCGACTGGATCGCCGAGGAATCGAAACTGGGTAATCCGGCACTGGAAAAAGCCGTGGCCGAGTCGGGCGATCCCGATTTGAAAGTGGCTCTCGCCTGGTCGAAAGCCGTGAATGATGCCGTCGCCGACATGGTGCGTGGAGTACCTCCCTTTCCCAATGTGAAAGCCTGTTTGGACCGCTTTGCCGAGAAGGCCGACATGATCGTGGCCTCGGCGACGCCGAATGCTGCGCTCAAGGCCGAATGGGAAGAACACGGCATCGCGGGGCACGTACGCGAGATTTGCGGCCAGGAAGCAGGCACAAAAAAAGAAATCCTGGCGGTTGCGGCCCAATACGGCAAAGATAAGTGCTTAATGATTGGGGACGCCCCGGGTGATCATAAGGCTGCGGTGGCGAACAATTGTTTGTATTATCCGATTAACCCAGGGGCCGAAGAAGCAAGTTGGAAGCGGCTGCTCGACGAAGGCATCGACCGATTTTTCAACGGAACCTTTGCCGGCGAGTACCAAGAAAAGCTTGTTGACGAGTTCAACACCTACTTGCCCGCCACGCCCCCCTGGCCCGTGCATTAACAATATGAACCGTGGCCGAAGCGTCACGGACAACATCGTTAGCAATAAAGAAGCAAAACAATGGCTGAATTGTGTGATTTCGGTTTGATTGGCCTCGCCGTGATGGGTGAGAACTTGGCCCTTAACGTGGAAAGCCGCGGCTATCGCGTGGCGGTATTCAATCGCACGACCGAGAAGGTCGACGATTTGATGGCCGGTCGGGCGAAGGGGAAAAACTTCGTCGGCTGCCATTCGCTCGAAGAGTTGGTCAAGTCGCTCAAGACGCCGCGGAAAGTGATGATGATGGTCAAGGCGGGGCCTGCCGTCGACGATCTGATGGAGCAACTGATTCCACTGCTCTCACCTGGCGATATTTTGATCGACGGCGGCAACACGTTTTATGCCGACACCGAGCGTCGCACCAAATATGTCGAAAGCAAAGGCTTGCTCTTCTGTGGTACGGGCGTGTCGGGTGGCGAAGAAGGGGCGCTACTTGGTCCCAGCATGATGCCGGGAGGCAGCGAAGCCGCGTGGCCCGAGGTGAAGCCGATCTTTCAGGCGATCGCCGCGAAGGTTGGCCCCAACAACGACATTCCTTGCTGCGAATGGGTCGGACCGCGTGGTGCTGGGCACTATGTGAAGATGGTGCACAACGGCATCGAATACGGCGACATGCAGTTGATCTGCGAGGCCTATTACTTGCTCAAAGAAGCGCTGGGCCTCACCAACGACGAACTCTACGACGTCTTCCAATCTTGGTACGATGGCGAGCTCAACAGTTATCTGATCGAAATCACACGCGATATTTTCAGCGTTAAAGACGATCAAGGGGGCGATGGCTACCTGGTCGACAAGATCATGGACAAAGCCGGCGCCAAGGGAACTGGCAAATGGATGAGCCAACTCGCGCTCGATCTGGGTGTGCCGAGCACGCTGGTGACCGAGGCCGTGTATGCTCGCTGTTTGTCGGCGATGAAAGATGCTCGCGTGCGAGCGAGCAAAGTTTTGAAGGGACCCTCGCCCAAGTACACGGGTGATCGCGCAAAGTTTATCGATCAGATTCGCCACGCCTTGTACGCCTCGAAGATTTGCAGCTATGCCCAAGGCTTTGTGCAAATGCAAGCCGCAGCGATCGAGCACGATTGGCCGTTGAATTTCGGCGAATGTGCGATGCTGTGGCGGGGCGGTTGCATTATTCGCGCGGTGTTCTTGGATCGTATTAAAGAAGCGTTCGACGCCGATCCCAAGTTGGAAAATTTGCTGCTGGCTCCGTATTTTCAAGAAACCGTGCAAAACGCGCAAGATGGCTGGCGGCATGTCGTGTCGACTTCGGCATTGTTGGGGATTCCCACTCCCGCCTTCTCGGCGGCACTCGCCTATTACGACGGCTATCGTCGCGACCGGCTGCCGGCGAATTTGCTGCAAGCACAGCGCGATTACTTCGGCGCTCACACCTTCGAGCGCGTCGACAAGCCGGGTGTGTTCCATGCCGAATGGATCAAGTTGCGTAAACAACCGGCCGACTGATTTTCTTTCTCTTCCCGCACAAACACCACACCGTTTTCGAGAGTTGCATGGCTGCTGAGTTTCTTCAAAATCAGTTTGGTTTCGATGGCAAAGTGTGTGTTGTGATCGGAGGGACGGGTGTGCTGGGTGGGGCCTTGTGCGAGGGCTTGGCTCAGGCAGGGGCACACGTGGTTGTTGCGGGCCGCAATGAAGAGCGTGGCCACCAGCGCGTGTCCGCCATCGAAAAGCTCGGTGGCAAAGCCTCGTTTGGCGCCGTGGACGCTACGTCGCGCGAGTCCGTGCAGGAATTGCTCGATACGGTCGTGAGTCAGCATGGCCCCGTCTACGGCTTGGTGAACGGCACGGGCGTGAATTCGCCGACGCCGTACTTGGAGATTTCTGACGAGGAGCTCAAGAAGATCTTTGATGCCAACTTTTTGGGAACGCATTACGCCTGCCAGGCTTTTATTCCGCACATGATCCAAAACGGCGGCGGTTCGATTCTCAACATCGGCAGCGTGACTTGCTTCTTACCGTTATCGAAGGTTTACACCTACTCGGCCACGAAGGCGGCGATTTTAAGCCTCACGCAAAATACGGCCCGTGAGTTCGCACCGCAAAAGGTGCGGATCAATTGCCTGTGCCCCGGTTTTTTTCCCGCGGAGCAAAATCGCAAGATTCTCAGCCCCGAACGAACGGAAGCCATCATGCGGCACACCCCCATGAATCGCTTTGGCAATCCCGAAGAATTGATCGGCGCATCGTTGTTGTTGCTGTCGCCCACCGCGGGGAGTTTCATCACGGGGACGACGATTTACGTCGACGGCGGATTCACGGCGATGACGATCTGAGTACGCTGTCGGCTTTACAGAGTTCGCCAGTCGGGCTATCTTGCTGGCGCGTTGCGAATCGAACGAGAAACCTCGGTAGAGTCCTGCATGTCCGCCACGATTGTAATCTTTGGTGCTTCTGGTGATCTGACCAGCCGCAAATTGATCCCCGCCTTGTATCAGGTGTTTCGCAAGGGACGCTTGAAGACGCCGCTGAACATCGTGGGCGTCTCGCGGACGGAATTTAGCAATGAGCAATGGCGGGCCGCCTTGGCTGAGACAACCGCCAAGTTCGCCGGTGACAGCTTTGACAAAGAAAAATGGGCACAGTTCGCCGAGCGGATTTACTATCTGCCGGGTGATATCGGCAACTTGGAAGACTTTCAGAAGCTCGCCAAGTTTCTCGATGAGATGGAATTCGGCGAAGCGGGGACGCGTGTTTACTATCTGTCGACAGCGCCACGATTCTATATGCAGGCAGTCGAGCACCTGGGCAAAGCTGGAATGGCTTGCGAGGGAGACTGCCCGCGGCGGGTCGTGATCGAAAAGCCGTTCGGTACGGACCTCGCCAGCGCCAAGGAACTTAATCACGCTGTCCACGAAGTCTTTGACGAGCGGCAGGTCTATCGCATTGATCACTATCTCGGCAAAGAGACGGTGCAGAATCTGTTGGTGCTGCGATTCGGCAATACCATCTTCGAGCCAATCTGGAACCGCAACTATATCGATCACGTGCAGATCACCGTGGCCGAGGAAGTCGAAATCGGCAGCCGCGCGGGATACTACGATACCGCCGGCATCATCCGCGACATGTTCCAGAACCATCTGCTGCAACTCCTGATGGTGACGGCCATGGAAGCTCCCGTGCGGTACGAGGCCGACGCGGTCCGCAATGAAAAAGTGAAGGTGTTGCATGCGATCCGCACGATGACCCCCGAGAAAGTGCAACACGACACATTTCGCGGGCAATATCGTGGCTATACTGCTTCCCCGGGCGTGAAACCAACAAGCCGCACGCCGACGTTCGCTGCGATGAAATTGTGGATCGATAACTGGCGGTGGCAGGACGTGCCGTTTTATTTGCGTAGCGGCAAGGCGATGTCGTGCCGCACGACGCAGATCGTGATTCAATTTCATACCCCACCACAAAAGCTCTTTGCCGGTGCGTCGTCGAACCTGTGCGAAGCGAATCGGCTGGTGATTCAAGTTCAGCCGGCGGAAGGCATTCAGATGCACTTCCAAACGAAGGTGCCCGACGCGGGGATGCGCACGCGGCAAACTGATTTGAGCTTTAACTATCAAAAAGAATTTCGCGACGTGATGCCCGAAGCGTATGAGCGGTTGCTCTTGGATGCGCTCGAAGGGGATGCGAGCTTGTTTGCTCGTGCGGATGAAGTCGAAGCCGCTTGGAAAGTTTGCGACCCCATCATTCAGGAATGGAACGAACGGGATAAGCCGACGCTGTTTATGTACGACCCTGGATTCTGGGGTCCGGAAGAGTGCCAGGAATGGATGACCAACCAAGGCCGCGACTGGTTTGATACGTGCCCGGTGTTGGGGTAGGCGCTCAGACGACGTGACAACGACGAATATGCACAACGCCCAGGGATTGCAATCCCTGGGCGTTGATAGTTGTTATGCAAGCCTGCGTAGAACTTCTCGATCAGCGACCATCACTGCTTTAGCGACTTCCAATTGCCCGGCAAGCTCTGCATCACACGCCGTCAATTCTACGCCGTTGGCGGTTTCGGTGATTTGAATACTATCACCGTCTTCAATTTGTAGCCGCCCGAGCATGGATTTGGGGACCACGAAATTGATCGAGTCGCCGATATCTGTCACTTTGATGGTATTCATGGTCTTGACCGGAGTTAATCGCCGAGTCGTTTGCTAAACAAGGAAACTTTCCCAATTATACCACGCTGCGGCGGCCAATGAAGCTTGTTTCTCGGCCGTGGGCGTGTACGCTAAAGTGTTTCACTAACGGCCAAGAATCACAGTAAGGCAATGTCCGAATCGAATTTTCCCACCCTTCCCGACAACATTCGCAGCGTGCAGCCCGGTGGCGGCAAATGCTACGCGATTGAGCTCGCCTGGGGACGCTGGCGGCGTTGGTATCTCAAGACATTTCGCCCCGGCTACGTGCGCGAGATGGCCGCACGCCAACTTGGGGATGCGAGCGGTGCGCCACACGAGATTCTCGATCCGCGTGATCTCAAGTATTGCTGCAATCTGTGTACAGCTTATTGGAAACCTGAGGACGATCCCTTCTTGTGGCGGGAGTACTTGCCGTTCGCGCGGTGGGGCTTGGCGGAACTGCAACTGATGGGTTGGCCGCTGCTGGCGGCCACGATCTTGTTTGCTTGGTGGGGGCATTGGTGGTGGCTGCTCGCGGTGCCGCTCGCGGTGGTCTTCGGTTTGATCGTCTATTTCTTTCGCGATCCCCATCGCATTATTCCGCAAGGCATCAACGATATTGTCTCGCCCGCGGATGGCACGATTGCCGAAGTGACGGAAGTCGAGCACTACGATTTCCTTGATGGCCCCGCGGTGAGGATCGGGATTTTTCTTTCGATCTTTAACGTCCACGTCAATCGTTCGCCACGTGCGGCGCGCGTGGTCGATATGTGTTACAAGCCGGGCGAGTTTCTCAACGCGATGAACCCCGAGAGCGCGATCCGCAATGAATTTATGTGGATTGGCCTTGAGGAGCTCGACAACCCTCAGCGGCGGTTGGCCGTGCGGGCGATTTCGGGCCTGATTGCCCGGCGAATCGTCTGCATTCTGAAGCCCGGGCAGGAGGTCCAGCGGGGCGAGAAATTTGGTATGATTAAGCTTGGTTCGCGGACGGAGCTGATACTTCCCCGCGATGCGGTCGAGGTGGCGGTCGTGGTCGGCGATAAGATCAAAGCCGGCAGCACGATCTTGGCCCGTTACCGCGATTAAGTTTCTACCTATCTGCATTTGAAATAGCCCATGCGACCGATTCGCCCGATTGCCGTTTTGCCGACGTTATTCACGTTGGGCAATCTCGTGTGCGGTTTCTTTGCGATCGTCGTGGCCAGTCGGATCGCCAGCCCGGATTTGATCGATTTCGTGCCGGCACCCAAGATTGATTCCGCACGGCAGCTGCTCGACAGCACCGATCCCACGCACAACTTGATGCTGGCGGGACTTTTGATATTTCTAGCGATGCTGTTTGACACGTTCGACGGTCAGGTCGCTCGTATGACACGCACGGCGAGCGATTTCGGCGGGCAACTCGATAGCTTGAGCGATACGGTTTCGTTTGGCGTGGCCCCCGCGATTTTGCTCGTTAAGATGTGCCCTGATTTCAGCAACTTGCACAAAGAAGCCGTCTGGACGATTGCCGCGCTGTTTGCCTGCTGCGCCGCACTGCGGCTGGCTCGGTTCAACGTGGAAACCGATGAAAAAGACGACCACGGCTCTTTTTCCGGATTGCCCTCGCCTGCCGCCGCGGCGGTGATCGCCAGCCTCGCCGTGTTCTCGTACACGTTGCGGAACGAATTCAACTTTGAAAATTACGCTGGGTTCGACTGGTGGCTGCAAAGATTGTTGCCGCCGTTCGCGGTGGCGGTGGCGGTGTTGATGGTATCGCGTATCCCCTATCCTCACATCGTGACTCAGCTCGTGCGCGGGCGCAAGAGCTTCACCCACATCGTTGGACTGGTGTTTGCGATCATGGCGATCTTGCTCGTGCGTTGGTTTGCCGTGCCGATCCTCTGTTTCGTTTATGTGACGGTGCCCGCCTTGCGATTCGGTTGGCAGTCGTTGAAGACGAAGCCACAAATGACGAAGCCGACCCAGCGTGGGGCCGTGTAGCCGATGTTCACGGGTCTTGTGCAAAGCTTGGCGGAAGTGAAATCGCTCGTCCCAGTGGGGCCGGGCGTGCGACTGGCGATCAGCGACGGCGAGATTGCCCAGCGTTCAGCGATTGGAGATTCGATCGCGATCAACGGGTGCTGTCTGACGGTCGTGGCGATTGAGGGCGAATCGTTCTCCTTTGAAGCGGGCGAAGAAACCTTGAGCCGCACAACTCTCGGCAAAGTTCAAGCGGGGGATCGTGTGAATCTCGAGACTTCGCTGAAGATGGGCGATGAGTTGGGCGGTCATCTCGTGGCGGGACACGTCGATGGCGTCGGCACGGTCGATGAACGAACCGACGACGCGGAGTGGTCGAAATTCTGGTTTCGGGTGCCGGCGGAACTGACCCGGCAAATGGCAAGCAAAGGATCGGTCGCCGTCGATGGCGTGAGTTTGACGTTGGTCGACGTCGAACACGAGCGATTCAGCGTGGCGCTGATTCCGCACACGCTCAAAATGACGACGCTCGGCTTTCGGCAAGTTGGCGACCGCGTGAATATCGAAACCGACGTGCTGGCCAAATATGTGCAGCGCCAATTGGCTTGGCAAAGCGAACAATAATTCTACCGGCGATTCGTTGAATCGCGGCTTATGGGCATTATGAACAGACAAACAAAATCCTTTTTGATCTCACGCTTTCGCGAAATGGGGATTACCCCCGCCACGCGGCATGGGCAAAATTTTCTCATCGATTTGAATCTGCATCGCCTGCTGATCGACTCGGCCGAACTCACCAAAGATGACGTCGTCTTGGAAGTCGGCACGGGGACGGGCGCGCTCACGACCGAAATGGCCCGCCGCGCGGGGGGCGTCGTGACGGTCGAGATCGATAGCCATTTATACGAACTGGCTAGCGAGGAGCTTTTCGAATACCGTCACGTGACGATGCTCAACTTCGATGCCTTGCATAACAAAAATGCCTTCGATCAACGGGTGATCGACGCGGTGGGTGAAAAACTGGCCGAAGCGCCGGGGCGAAAATTTAAGCTCGTTGCGAACTTGCCATACAACATCGCCACGCCGGTGCTGTCGAACCTGCTGCTCTGCCCACACACGCCGGTGATGATGGTGGCGACGATCCAAAAGGAGCTGGGCGACCGCATCGTGGCCCAGCCGTGGAGCAAAGACTATGGCGCGCTGAGCGTGTGGATGCAGAGCCAGGCCGCGACCGAAATCGTACGAATCATGCCCCCCAGCGTGTTTTGGCCGCAGCCAAAAGTCGATTCGGCGATCGTGAAGATCGTCACCGATTTCGAGAAGCGCGCGGCGATTCCCGACCTCAAATACTTCCATCAGTTCGTGAAGACAATTTTCATCCACCGCCGGAAATACCTGCGGGCGAACATCGTGGCCGCGATGAAGGAACATCTCTCGAAGCCCCAGATCGATGAGATCTTGAGCGAGATGCAGCTCGGCGAAAATGCACGGACCGAAGAACTCGACGTGGCAACGCTGCTGCGGCTCACAGAGTTGGTGCGAACGAAAGCGCCGGAGTGGAAGTTGTAAGGCAACTCATTCATGGCGAGCCGTATGCGCGGGCACCGCCGCGTAGCGTTGGTCGGCCCGGAGCAGAAACCCCGAATCAAACGAATTGCACGAATTTCGTAAGACGCGGTGCCTGACAATACGACCGCAACGGTTGTAACGGCCGCGCCGGGTTATTGTTTCTTCCCTTGTTCGCTGGCGTTTCTGAACCCGTCGTGTGCTACCAGGGTCCGTGATAGGATGGAGTAGGACATTTTGCACGGTATCGGGACGATACCGGCTAACATCGGAAATCTGAATATGGCACGCACGCACCGCATCGAGCGGAAAACCAACGAAACGCACATTTGGCTTGAACTGAACCTCGACGGCGAGGGGAAGTCCGAGATCAAGACCGGCGTGGGCTTCTTCGACCACATGCTTGAGCTATTTGCCAAGCACGGGGCGTTCGACCTTCAGGTGCGTGCCGAGGGGGATCTCCACGTCGATCAACACCACACCGTGGAAGACACCGGCATTTGCCTGGGGCTCGCCCTCCGCGAGGCACTGGGCAACAAAGCCGGGATTCGCCGCTACGGGCATTTCACGCTGCCGATGGAAGAAACCCTGGTGACCGTGGCGGTCGATTTCTGCGGCCGGAATATCTTGGCCTACAATGCCCCCGTGCCGGCGGCGAAGATTGGCGATTTCGACAGCGAATTGCTTGAAGACTTTTGGCAATCGGTGTCGGCCAATGCACTGTGCAATCTCCACGTGTTGCTGCACTATGGCCGTAACAGCCATCACATTGCCGAGGCAGTCTTTAAGGCCACGGCACGTGCGATGCGGATGGCGGTGGAAAGCGATCCACGGATGCCCGGCGTGCCCAGCACCAAAGGGACGCTGGAATAGCCGCGATCAAACTTGATCGCAGGGTTCCCAGCGATTCGTTGAATCGCGGCTATTGTTTAATAGCAGCCATCATTCGCCGAAGTGTTCGATGTAATCGGCGAGCGCGGCTCTGATCACCTTCTGGGCATGGTCCGCGCCGTAGGGCTCGCCAACCATCGTGGGGGGATCGTCGGGGGTGAGCATCTTGTACGTGCGGAAGTAATGCCGCAGGCGATTCACGAGAATGTGGGGCAGATCGCTGACGTCCTGCACTTGTTCCCACATGCCGTCGTTGGCCATGACCGCGATGATTTTGTCGTCGGCCTCGTGGTTGTCGAGCATGGGCAGGCCGCCCACGACACGAGCCTTGAGGATCACTTCGCCGACGTTAATCGGCCGCTCGCTGATGACGCAGATATCGAGCGGATCGCCATCGCCCGAAACGCATTCGGGCATCATCGACTGCACGCGGTCGCCACAAAACGTTTTGGGGATGAACCCGTAGAGCGTTGGGCAAAACGACGACGTGCGGTTGGGGCGATCGACGCGCAAATAGCCGGTCTTCTTGTCCAATTCGTACTTCACCCGGTCGAATGGAGTCAGCTCGATGTAGGCTTCCACCACACGCGGCACATCAGGGCCAGGATCCAATCCATGCCAAGGATGGGGACGCCACTTATAAAACGGAGCGGGGAAGCTCATGAGGTTTCCAATTCGTGAGGCGATTAACGAGCGACTTGCCCGTCATCAACGTAGGTTTCAAGGAAGCGGGTGAGTCGTTGGAAGTCGCTGTCGCGTTCAATATAGCGTACAACCGTGACCAGGGTTTCGGGATCGACCAATTCGTCGAACGGCACGTATTCGAGCTGCAACTGGCCGGAAACGGAAACCATCACGCCGTTGAGCCGCTTTTCGATGAGGGCCCGGTAAGCCCCCACGCCGAGCTGGCTGCCGAGCATCACATCAAAGGCATGGGGCTTGGCACAGCGGGCTTCGTAGCCCAGCTGCATCGGGTTGATCTTGCGTTTCTTGCCGGTTTGGCGAGTGTATTCCTTGCTCACCAGATCGGAGAAAATGTCGTGCAGGTTGATCGCAGAAATGTTGATGTGGCCGTGGTCGTCGCGGCCGATCCCTTCGAGATACTTGCTGGGAAGCAGTTCGGCCAAGCCTTCGGCGATGACGATCACGCCGTATTCTTTGCCTTCCTTTTCGCGAGCGGTCATCGTGGCGACGATCCGAGGAATGACTTCCTCCATGTTCATCACGGCACGAGCCTTTTTTTCACCGGTTTTGGGATCGGTCGTTTCCTCGGTCGCGCGATACTTGCCATCGATGTCTTCGACGCTGATCACGAGGCTCGCTTCACCGGCAATCGCAACGCCGTAGGCCAACCACCCCGCGCTGCGTCCCATCGATTCGCACAAGAAGTAGCTGCGATTCGCTTCCGCGTCGGCAAGCAAATTGCGAACTTCACCGGCGAGAAAATCAACGGCCGTGAAATAGCCGAATGTAAAGTCGATGCCGCGGTAGTCATTGTCGATCGTCTTGGGGAGATGCACCACGGGAATGCGGTGGGCATCGAGCGGCAAACGTTCTTGGAACAACTTGAATTTGTTGGCTGTCTTGAGCGTGTCGTCGCCACCGATGGAAACCAGCAAGTCGACGCCTATCGAGCGCAACGCTTCATAGGTGGTCTTGAGCGGGGCGCTCTTTTCGGGGTCGGTCAGATGCGAAGGATGCGACACCATCTTGCCAGGGTTGGTGCGGGCCGTGCCGATCATAATTCCTTGCGAGTTGCGCGTGCGGCCCAGCATCTTGTGATTGACCATCACGTAATCGCGGCCTTCGACCAATGGATTGGACGGCGTGTAGTTCACCAACGACGAATAGCCGTGCTTGATGCCGACGACTTCGATTTCGTTGCGCAAGAAGGCGGTCGCCGCAGCGGAGATCACGGCATTGGCCGCGGGGGCGGGTCCACCGGCGAAGAGAATCGCAGCCCGGCGGAAATTGTGGAGCATTTTGGGAGGACGCGAGAGAGTGTTCTCAGCCATGGGATTCAATCCAATCTGATTCAAGAAACTTTGCCTGGTTCGATTTTTTTGAGCGTTTATTCTAACTGCCGCGAGGATTCGCGTGAATGGATGGGGGCGGGGTTGCGGTTTACGTTAAGCGAACGTGAATTCGCGTTCGATGAACGTGGTATCGATGCGGCCTTCGGCAAACGCGCTGTGGCTCAGAATTTCCTGATGCAATCCGGCCGTCGTTTTGATGCCATCGACACGCAATTCCGCCAGGGCTCGCAGCATCGTGCGGATCGCTTCGGCCCGGGTGGGCTGGTGGACGATGAGCTTGCCGATCATCGAATCGTAATAGGGTGGTACAACGTAGCCGCTGTATACGTGGGAATCGAACCGCACGCCGAAGCCGCCGGGTACAATCAGCTGTTCGATTTTGCCGGGCGAGGGGCGGAAATTGGCCTTGGGATCTTCGGCATTGATACGGCATTCAATGGCGGCCCCGCGTTGGGGGATATCTTCCTGTTTCATCGAGAGAGGCTCGCCCGAGGCAATCAGAATCTGCTGCTTAATCAGATCGATGCCGGTGATCATCTCGGTCACGGGATGCTCGACCTGAATGCGGGCATTCACTTCGATGAAATAGTAATTGCCGTCCTTATCGACGATGAATTCCACCGTGGCGGCGTTGGTGTAGTTGGCTTCCCGAATCAACCGGCGAGCGGCGTTGCACATCGCTTCGCGGGTTTCTGAGGTGATGCTCAGGCTGGGGCTTTCTTCAATCAGCTTCTGATGCCGCCGCTGCACCGAGCAATCGCGCTCCCACAGATGCAGCACATTGCCGTGATGATCGGCAAGCACTTGGACTTCGACGTGGTGGGGTTGCTCGATGTATTTTTCGAGATAAACATCGCCGTTGCCAAAGGCCGCTTCGGCTTCGGTGCGAGCCTGCTGGAACGCGGTTTGGAGCGACAAATCGTTCTGAGCCACCCGCATGCCACGCCCCCCACCACCGGCCACGGCTTTGATCAACACGGGAAAGCCAACCTCGTGAGCGAAACGCAAAGCGTCATCGACGTTTTCGATGATGCCGTCGCTGCCCGGAACCACTGGCACCGAGGCTTTCATCGCCATCATCCGCGCGGAGTTTTTGTCGCCGAGTTGGGCCATGGCTTCGGGGCTGGGGCCGATGAAATCGATGTTGCAGCTGCGGCAGATTTCGTTGAAGTGGGCGTTTTCCGAGAGAAAGCCATAACCCGGATGAATCGCTTGAACGTTCCCCACTTCAGCGGCGCTGATGACGTTCGCAATGCGGAGATAGCTATCGGCAGCCTTAGCCGGGCCCACGCAATAGGCCTCGTCGGCGAGTTCCAGATAGCGGGCTCCACGATCCCCTTCGCTGTAAATGGCGACGGTTTCGATTCCGAGCTCGCGACACGCCCGGATCACTCGCAGGGCAATCTCTCCGCGATTGGCAACGAGAATTCTTTGATACATGGCTGGAGTCGCTTAAGGAGCGTGAATGCGGATGGGCGGGATCAGGACTTTTGGATTTTGAACAGCTTCTGACCGTATTCGATGGCATCGCCGTTTTCAGCAAGGCGTGCCAGAATTTTGCCTGAGCACTCGGCGGGGATTTCGTTGAAGACCTTCATTGCCTCGAGGATGCAGACCACCGTGTTGGGGCCTACCGAATCGCCAACGTTGACAAACGCTGGTGCCTCGGGGCTGGCGGCCATGTAGAACGTGCCGACCATCGGGCTGGTGACGTAGGTGACGTTGGCCTCATCGACAGGAGCAGCGACTGGGGCCGCACTGGGGGCCGATGGAGTAGCCACGGGAGCAGCAGGCGCTAGTGCGGCGGCTGGAGCCCCCATTTGCACGACGGGCTCATGCCCACGGCGAAGGCGGATGCGTTGATCCCCCTGCTTGAGGTCGACCTCGGCCAGTTCATGCTCTTTCATCAATTCGACGAGGCGTCGAACTTTGCGCACATCGAACACGTCGTTTGGGGCGGATCCTCCGTCTTTCATCTCGCATCTCCCACAGTTCTGTTGGGGAGGCACGCGATCATTCGCCCCCTCCCATCAATGCCATGTTGTGTTGCTAAGCTTCTGCTGCCAATTGGGGAGCATGCCTTCATGCCGCTCTAGCCAACTACGCATTCGTCGATTTCTTTGGGCACCGAGGTCAACACCTCATGACCGTCGCGGGTGACGAGCACGTCGTCTTCGATCCGCACCCCGCCCCAACCTGGAAAATAGATGCCTGGCTCGACGGTCACGATCATTCCCGGTGCCAACACCGTCGATTGGTTTTGGGCCAATCGGGGCGCTTCATGGATCTCCAGCCCCGTTCCATGTCCGAGTCCGTGACCAAACTGTTTGCCGAAGCCCGCCTTGGCGATCACACCACGTGCGGCTTGGTCGACGGCTTCGCAGGTGACACCCGGCCGAATCGCAGCGATTCCAGCCAACTGCGCCTTTAACACAACTCCATATATCTTACGGAGTTTGGGCGAAATTTTACCGGTCACAACTATGCGAGTCAAGTCGCTCATGTAGAGCCCTTCGTTCACCCCCCAGTCGATGAGAGTGAAGTCGGCGGCCCCCAATTTCTGCTGCGTGGGACGGGCGTGGGGGAGCGCCGCACGGGCCCCCGTGGCGACGATCGCCTCAAAGCTCAGCCCTTTGGCCCCGAAGCGGCGAGCCTGGTATTCCAGGTCCGCAGCGACCTGGGATTCGGTCATGTCGGTGGTCAGACCCGCCGTGACGACCTCGAACGCCCGCCGGGCCTGTTCGCAGGCATTCTTGGTACGGGCCACCTCGTCGCGGTCCTTGATCATCCGAAGTTCTTCGATCCAGCCGGTGCTCGGCACGAGCTCACAATCCGGAGACGCTTTTTCCAGACCCGCGTGGAGGCCCAAAGTCATGGAACTCGCCTCGACGGAAAGCTTTTTAAGTTTAGCCTTCTTGAGCACCTCGGCGACCGTCGGCAGCATCTGCTTGCCGGGACCGCGAATCTCAAGTTCCAGGCCTGGGCACTCTTCTTCGAGCTGCGTGGTGTAACGCTCGTCGCTGATCACGACGTCGTTTTTCGTCGTGACCAACAGATAACTATCGTCGCCCGTGAAACCGGTGAGATAAGTGACGTTTGTGAAGTTGGTCACCAGCAGCGCGTCGGTCCCTTCCTTGCGAAGGAGACTCCGAAGCTTGCTGCGGCGTTGTGCGAAATTGGTCATGATGGTGCCCCATAATCTGCGATCGGAATCGGCCCAATATCGGCGAGTTGCGGAAGAATGGCAAGATCGTTAGCCGGCATCGTCCCGATGCCGTTCCTTTGTCCCACACGGCATCGGGACGATGCCGGCTAACACGGACTGCCGGTTTTTGATAACCTAAAGTGCTCCATCACGCACCGCTGAGGCCCGCCCATGTTCCGAGTTACCCGCGAGATTGATTTTTGCTACGGCCACCGTCTGCTCAACTACGATGGCAAATGCCGCTATCTGCATGGGCACAATGGCCGGGCGGTGATCACAATCGAGGGCGAAAAGCTTGATTCGCGGGGGATGGTGCTCGATTTCAGCGACATTAAGAAAACCGTCAGCACCTGGATCGACGACAATCTCGATCATCGCATGATTTTGTGCCGTGAAGACCCGGTCGTACCGATTCTCGAAAAAATGGGCGAGCCTATGTATCTGCTCGACGAGAATCCCACGGCCGAGAACATTGCCAAGCTAATTTTCGTGGAATCGCAATCGCACGGCTTCCCGATTGTCGAAGTGAAGCTGTGGGAGACACCGCGATGTTTCGCGACTTACTTGCCGTGAGTGAATGCTAAGTTCCGCACACTTAAGTTCCGCGGACTGGGCCGAACCATTCGATCTGCTTGCGAGGACAAAACGTCCAGCCGCGTTCCTGGCAGAGTGGTTCCAGCCACGCCGTGCGTTGGGCCAGTTCTTCCTGCGTCGTTCCTTGGGGCATCAAGAGTACGCGGTCGGTGCGGATTTCAGGGAAGTGCAGTAGAAATTGTTCGACTTCCACCATGTCCGCTTTGTTATCGATAACAAATTTCATTTGATAGTCGTAAGAGCTGGTCAGCTCGCGAATCACGTCCGGTTGGAAACGCTGACGTTCGTGGCGGCGGCTCCAATGGGGATGCTGCTTGGCATCGGGACCGCTGCCGGTCAGCTTGGGGCTGATCGACATCAGATCGCATTGCACCGGCAGTAACAGCGTGCCGGCCGTTTCGATGGTGATGTGCCGACCTTGGGCTCGTAGGGTTTCGCACAGAGGTATCAATTCTGAGAACAACATCGGTTCGCCGCCGGTGAGCACCACGTGGCGACAGTCCCATTCCTCGACCTCGGCAACGATTTCGTCCACTGCATAGTCGATCCCCTCGGGTTGCCATGAGGCGAACGGCGTATCACAGAACCAGCAACGCAAATTGCAGCCACTCGCGCGGACAAACACGCTGGGCGTGCCCGTGAGCAGCCCTTCGCCTTGCACCGATTTGTAGATTTCCGCGATTTTCATGTTGTTAATTCATATGCGAGCCGTAAGCGTGAGCGCCCGGAGACTCCGGGCGCTCACGCTTACGGCTCGCCTAGCTTTGATAGTCAATCGGATCAACCAATCCAGCGTCAGCGAAGCCCTTTTTTCGCAAGTGGCAAGCATCGCAAATGCCACAAGAGATGCCTGCTTCGTTGGGTGCATAACAGGTGTGGGTGAGTCCATAGTCGACGCCCAACTCTGTGCCGCGCTGAATAATTTGGGCCTTGGTCAATTGAATCAAGGGCGTGTGCACGCGGAAGCGGGCTGTTCCTTCGACCCCCGCCTTGGTGGCGAGGTTCGCAACCTTCTCAAACGCGGCAATGAACTCGGGGCGACAGTCGGGGTAGCCACTGTAATCAACCGCATTCACGCCGACAAAGATATCCGCGACCCCCAAAACTTCCGCGTAACCCAAAGCCAGCGAGAGCATCACGGTATTCCGCGCGGGGACGTAAGTCACCGGGATGCCGGTGGAGATCTCGTCCAAGTTCCGGCCCTGCGGCACGGCGATATCGGCGGTGAGCGCGCTGCCACCCAGCGCGGCCAAATCGATTTTCACCAACTTGTGTTCAGCGACACCCATGGCCGTGGCGACACGACGGGCGGATTCCAATTCAAACCGATGGCGCTGGCCGTAGTCGACACTCAAGGCGTGAAGCGTAAAGCCCTCGGCCTTGGCGATTGCAGCAACGGTGGCCGAGTCGAGCCCGCCCGAGAGCAAGATGACGGCCTTTTTCTGTGATTCTGACATAGAACGTGTGAACGATGGCGAAAAAACGGGCGCTACTGTGCGCCCCCCGTCTATCATGGCACAATCGAAGGTCCCTCGAAAGGCAGAACGGCTCAAAAGGAGAACGAGATGAGCGACTTCCGTAGCAAATTGGAAGCATTTGACAACAAGTTTCCGCAGCGTGACTATACGATCGAAATTGTGTGCCCCGAGTTCACGTCGGTTTGTCCCAAAACGGGCCAGCCCGATTTCGGCACGGTCACGATCAACTATATTCCCAACCGCCATTGCATCGAGCTCAAGAGCTTGAAGCTCTATATGCAGAGCTTCCGCAACGAGGGGATCTTTTACGAGAACGTCACGAATGTGATTCTCGAAGATTTGGAGGCCGTGCTGTCGCCCCGTTGGTTGAAGGTTGTGGCGGCATTCAGTGCGCGGGGCGGAATCACCGAAACCGTCACCGTCGAACACGAGTCGGTAATGTAACAATCCGCAACGCCCAGGGATTGAAATCCCTGGGCGTTGCTTTTCATTTTTACCTCAGAGCGATTTTATGACCCAAGCACCGCGTGTGATCCTTTCGGCCTTTGGCGACGAAGGAGCCATCCACAAGACGGCGTATGAACAATACGCTACGCTGGCCGCGCTTGGCTTGGAATTTTACAGCCTGCGTTTCATCGACATTGGCAGCGGCGTTAAGAACGTGATGAAGCTCACCAAGAGCGAGGTCACCAAGCTCCGCCATTTGGAAGGTGAGTTCGGACTCAATGTCGCGTCGATTGGCTCGCCGATCGGTAAGGTGAAATTACTCGACATGGAAGACGGCACGGAGAATCGGTTCGTGCCGTTCAAGAAGTATTTGGAAACCGAAGTCGCGAAGGCGTGCGAGATGGCCCATGCCTTCGAGACAAAGCTTATCCGTGGCTTTTCGTTTTATCATCCCAAGGGAAGCGATCCCTGGGAGCACTTGCCTCAGGCAGCCGAGCAAATTGCCGAAATCGCCGAGATGTGTCATCGCAGCGATCTCACATTCGGGTTAGAGATCGAAGCCAACCTCGTGGGCCAGACGGGCCAATTGATGGCCGAGTTGCACCGGCGGATCAATCATCCGGCCGTGGTGACGATCTTCGACGGCGGCAACATCGTGTGCCAAGGTTTCAACACGGCAGAAACCTTCGAGCAATATCAGGCGATGAAGCCAAGCATCGGTTGGATGCACATCAAGGATTATCACGATCCCCATCCTAAGCAGCGGCAAGCGCACGTCGAGGAAGACACTCTCAAGAATTTTGTTCCTGCCGACATGGGAGACACCGGCCACGATCAAATCTTCAAGGATTTTGCCGCGGAGATTCCCGCGCTTGAAAAGCGCCTGACGCGCCGCGGGATACCTGGAGTGTTTCTCGATCTCGAACCGCATCTCAAAGGGGGCGGCCAATTCGGCGGTTTTAGCGGGCCCGACGGTTTGGCCGTGGCGCTTAAAGCCGTCACGAAGATTCTCGATTACGTAGGGATCGATTACCACCTGCGCGACTTCGCCGACGTCCGCGCCGACCGAGGATTTTAAGGAATGCCCTCCCAGCACTTCCTTGTGATCGTCAATCCCGCGAGTGGCCATCGGCGGGGACGGGAAGTGTTAGAGCAGGCGAAGCCTTTGTTTCACGCCGCGGGTGCTGACCTCGACGTCCGCCTGTGCGAGCGGCCACAGCACGCCCTGGAGATCGCCAGCGCGGTGGATCTCAAACTGTATGATGGTTGCTGCATCATCGGCGGCGACGGCACAGTGCATGAGGTGGTCAATGGGTTGCTCAGCCGTGGCGAGAAGATCGATTTGCCGTTGGGGCTGATTCCCGCTGGCAGCGGCAACACACTGCACCTGCATCAAGGGGGCCATGATGTGCCCGTATCAGTTCGTCGAATCTTGGCGGGTCAAACATCCGCGCTCGACGTAGCACGAGTAACGGCAGGTGGCGATGTCATCTACTGCATCAACATCGTTGGTTGGGCTGCGGTGGTCGACATCAATTGTTTGGCGGAGAAGATGCGTTTTCTGGGGCCCATGCGCTACGCCGTCGCGACGATGAGATTTCTGTTGAACCCCAAGCCGCGCCCGGCCCGGCTGATTATAGACGACGAGGTGATCGACGACGAATTCCTACTCGTCGTGGGCTGCATCACCAAGTATACCGGCAACGGCATGTTGCTCGCGCCACAGGCTTCAATCGACGACGGCAAGATCGACGTGGTTGTCGTGCGTCAGGCATCGCGGCGAGAGCTTTTGCAACTCTTTCGCAAGGTGTTCGATGGCTCGCACGTGAATTTGCCATTCGTCGAGTGCCATCAGGTTCGCCGCTTTGCCGTCGATCATGATGACCAGCGGCCTTTAAATCTTGATGGCGAATCCGTGGGGCAGGCACCCTTCACAGTCGAGATGGTGCAGGGAGCTTTGCGGATTTTCGCTTAGTGCGCTGCCGACGCGGCGTGATCGGACGTGCCGTCGATTGGCAACGCATCGTCGAGGCTTTGCAGTTCAGCCGGAGTGAACTCGTTGTTGATTCCATCGCGGACCATCTCCAAAAAGACACCCAGCAACTTGAACCCCCACAGGGCGCTGACCACCGCCACGGCGCAGCCCGCTAGGAAATAGGGGCTCGTGAAACTATCGGCGGTGAACAGCATATAGGCGGCGGTGAAGCCGGCGATCACGCTTACCAAAAGTTTGCCCAGTGCCCCTTCCATGTGGCGGCGTTTGCGGTGCTTGGCGATGGCCTGCCGTGCCGAATTGTTGGCCAGTTCACGCATTGCGGAAAGGCTCGTGGGCAGTGGCGGTTTCTGCGAGGTTTCCTTCAGCGTTTCCATGTCGATCAAAGTATCTTCAGCGGTCGGCTCGGCTTGCATGCACTGTGACGAGGAAACACGCTGAGTGAGCATCGCCATCCGCGTGACCGGATTGCTAAAGGCAGCACGGCTTTCGTTGTCCGAGGTTTTGGCGAGCGGTGGAGTAACGGATTCCGAAGACGTTTCACCCCGCACGCGCCGCATCATGTTGGCCATATAGGCTTCAAGAGCCGAATCGTCGTGCATGTCGAGATGGGAAAGATCTTCGGAAGTGGTTGTGGCAACCGGCGCGGGTTGGGGTATGGGTAAAGTCGCGGTGCCATCGGTTTCTTCATCGAACAGATGGCTGTAACGGTCGATAAATGAAGTGCTTTCCACCGTCGGCTTAGCTTCGGCGGTTGCTTCGAGCGCTGGCTCACTGGCCACACTCGCCAAGGCACGCACGATCCGTGGTTCGTCATCGTCACGGGGATCTTCGCTCGGCAAGAATGGGTCAGGTGGCAAGTCGCTTGTTTCAGCGATACGCGATTCCGCGGGAGCGACCGCAGCAACGCTCCCCTGCAATGCCGCCAAATCGATCTGCGCTTGCTGATACAACTCGTGCAGGCGTTCCCCTTGGGCGGCACAGTCGGTGAGTTGATCTTGCGTTTGTTTGAGCTCTCGCGCCAATTCGGCGATGTGCAATTCACGTTCGTTCAACGTGGCCGAGAATTTTTCCTCGGCCTCTTTCAGCTTGGCCAACAATTCAGCCGCCTGCACATCAATCGAGCTATTGCTGCCCTGAACAACTTGTTGCTGAAACTGGGCCAGTTCTTCAGTAAGTCGAGCGTATTGGGAATCGCGATTCGCGAGTTCGCTGGCTGCTTGATCATGAGCACTGCGGAGTTCCAAGATTTCTGCATCGCGAACTTGGCAATCATGTTGAGCCGTGCTGAGCTGAGCGGCGATCTCATTGATTCGCGCTTGCTGGGCATCAATCTCAGCGAGTGCTTTTTCTTGGATTTGAGTTAACTCGCTCGTTAGCTCAGCAATCTGAGCATCATGCTCGAGGCTTGTCGTTGTTGTTTTGCTTTGGGCTTCTGTCAATTCCGAAGTGAGTTGAGCGAGCCGTTCGTCGCGTTCACGCAAGTTTTCAGCGGCTTGTACACGGACTTGCTCGATTTCCTTGACCAGATCCTTGATCCGCGCCTCGCGGCTTTCCAATTCACGCGCCGCTTGCTGCTCGGCCGTCTGATTCTTGTGGGTCAGTTCGGCTGACTGTTCGTCACGGACAGTCAATTCCGCAGCGAGCTGGGTCCGCTCTTTCTCAGAACGGGTAAACTGGGCTTGTAGATCGGTGAGTTGCCGGTGGGCGTCGGCGAGTTCTTGCTGGCGTTTGTCCAACTCCAGATGCACCGCCGACAACTGCACCGCGAATTGATCGCGCTCGGCGGTCGTTTCGGTGAGAGCTTGTTCCTGAGCTGCGAGATGCTCGCGAGCTTCCGCGAGTCGGGCCGAAATCTGATCGCACTCGGCTGACCATTCGACCGCTGCGGCACATTCCAGATCAGCCATCTTGGCTGTCAAATCCGCCACATGAGCTTCAGCGGCGGTGCGGGCTTCTACCAAGCGGGTCGCGTTGCTTTGAGCCTGTTGCCATTCGCCAGTGATACTGCGAACGTCGATCTCCAACAACTCAACTCGCTTCTGGGCCTCGCTTAATTGTTCGGAAAGCCGATGATTTTCCGTGGCAAAATTTTGCCTTTCTTCGCGCAACGTCGACAACTCAGATTCGAGTTCCGCCACCAGAGGGTTCGGCGCTTCAAGCCGGGCGATTGCATCGCGGGCCACTTCTTCGGTTTGATGAAGTTGGTGATGCAACTCGGCGATTTGCCGCTCGTGTTCGACCGCGGCCGAGTCGAGCTGGCTTTGGTGTGATTGCGCTTGCTTCTCCAATTCGGCCAGCGCCGCGGCGTGGGCTTGCTCGAATTCATGATGAAATTCAGCGACTTGACGTTCGCGCTCGGCGGTTACTTCGGCAATCTGCTGTTGCAACTCGTGATTATGTGATTGCAATTCCTGTTGCGTGGCAGCCAAAGCCTGTTGAACGTGGGCCAGTTCTTCGCGAAGCTGGGCAATTTCTGTATCGCGCTCATCAAGCAGTTGCTTGAATTGATCGGATTGGATGGCGTTAGCCTCTTGCGCTTCACGAAGCTGTTTGCAATCCGTGGTCAGCGATTCAAATTGCGATTGCAGCAGTTGGAAGCTCTCTTGCGCGGAATGCAAACCCTGCTCGGCGATGTTGGCCCGTTCGTAGGAGGCCGACAGTTCCGCGATCGTGCGGTCGAGTTCTTCGCCAAATTGCGATTCGCGCTGAGCGGAGTCTGCGTGGGATTGATGCAGTTCCTCGGTGAGATGTTCTTGCAACTTTTGCGCGGCTTGCAATTGCTCAGACAGCACGCGAACATGCTGATCGAGGCCCCGGGTTTCGTCGCGTAATTCGCGTAGTGTGCCGATGAGTTGGCGCGAGCGTTGACGTGATTGCTGTGTGGCCGACTGCAGTCTGGCAATTTCTGCGGCGTTGTTGGGCTGTGGCTCTGCCTGCAGAGCCACGGTATCGACTTTTGCAGTGACTTGTGGAGTTAGCGTGACGGCCTGAACCGGTGGGCTGACTTCCGCGGCAACTTGTGCTTCCATGCGATCGAGCAAAGCCACGGGGCATGGATGCGTTTCTGCTTCGGTGTCTGCTTCTGCTTGGGTAACTAATTCGAGCTGCACATCTCCGATGGTCAGGCAGTCGCCTGTTCGAATCGAAGCGGTGGTAAATTCAGCCCCATTGAGCAGAACGCCGGTTCCCCAGCGTGTGACCGTAAATTGATCGTCGTTGCGAATGATCAAGCACTGCAACGGCTTGAGTTGGCCGGTGGTGACCCGGATTTGGCAACTTGGGCTTGAACCAATCGTGCATTTCCCGACCGGCAAGGCGGTTTGCTGGATCACGTGGCCGGCTTGGGTGACTTTGAGTTCCACCACGCCGGTTGGTCGGGTCGGTGGAGCCTGGCTCTCAGCGGGGTTGTTTAGCAGCGTAGGCATGATCAAAGCGAATTGGGTTGCTAGCGGGGAAAAATAATCGGTAGGCGCACACAGAGGCCTTGTTTAGGCACTCTGGGCCGTATGCAACCCTAGGTCACGGAAAATGACGCGAAATCGAGGTGCAATCGGAACTTAGGGCCCCAAAGTGCGTGAAAACGCATATCTTGGCACCGATGTTGGCCTTTTGGCGGCCGAGAAAGTTAAAACTTGCGGATTATTCCAAGAAAGAGGTGCAGCCGCCTCCGAGAATGGCCGATCATCGAAAGTGAATAAATCCCCGATGCAGTTCGGGAGGTAGTGATGGTCATTGCCCAACCGCGGTTTACCACTTGGCCGGGGTTGTCCAACGATCAAATGCGGTTTTTGTGCACTTGGGATCACGCAGGCTAATGATCGCAAGTTGTTTGTTAATAACGGTTTGCGTTCACGGTTAGAGAGAGTGGGTGCAAACCACTAGCAAAATTAGCAACAAACGATCTAAAAAGATTGCAACACGTACTATAGTTACGGTGCACTCGCATGATTTTCCCCAGTAGAGGGGGGCGGGAGTAAAAGGCACTGAACAACCAATACTAACGGCCATTCTTCGGAACAGATTTGCCGTTGGGCTGGAACAGAGAAATGTGACCGCTGACGCAATCAGCAAACTAACAACCAACACGACGCCAGGCGTCACGGTTCACAAGTAAGGCAAACATTATGGCTCGTAAAGATTCAATCCTCAATTTGCGTGCACTCCTCGTTCAGCGTCGCGACGCCTTGCGTAGAGCCTTGGCTGGCGACTTGAGCTTGCTCAAGAGCATGGCCGAGCAGTCGGGTGGCGACGTGGTCGACGCCGCTTTGGACGCCGCCCAAGACGAAATTAGCTCACAGCTGGCCGAAGTCGAAAGCCGTGAACTTGCGCAAATCGAAAATGCCCTGGAACGCATGCGTCAGGGAAGTTACGGCCAATGCGAAGTTTGCGAGACCAAAATTCCTTTGGCTCGACTAACGGCCCTGCCCTATGCGATGACCTGCATCGATTGCCAGCGTGCTGCCGAAGCGGGTGGCCAAGTTGGCAACAGCTGGGCGACTTTCATCGACAGCGATATGTCGTATAGTGACCTGGAAGGCTAAACCGTTTTCCATTCCGATTCGCCGGGCGGGGCGCCGCGTTCCTTTGGAGATGCAACTATGCGGCAAGGGACAAAGTGGTTCGCTAAGAAGATCGTTCCTGCAGCTTCGTGGCTATTATTGGCGACGGTCTGCATTTCGGCGGCCGCTCAGGTTGTCGACGTTGCTCCCGCGGTGAATGATCGCGAGCAAGCCTTTGTCGAACTTTCTCGCGACGTGGAAGCGCTTGAACCCCAGCTCGGTATTTTCAAGCGGGTCGTGCAGTTGGTTTCGCCGTCGGTGGTCCACATCGAAGCGACCCCCCTGCCCCAATATCGTTTGCGGCGTGACGCCGAAGAAGCCGGCTCTGCCGTTTTGGTCCGCTATCGTGGTGCCGACTATGCCCTCACCAATCGGCATGTGATCAAAAATTCGTCCGAGAATCTGATTTCTCTGGAACTCGCCGACGGTCGGCAACTGCATCCTAAGGAGATCTGGAGCGACCGCGAAACCGACGTCGCCGTGATGCTCGTCGAGGCCGAGAATTTGGTCCCCGCCCGGATTGGCAACAGCGACGGCATGGAAATCGGCGACATGGTGCTCGCCTTTGGCAGCCCCTTCAATTTGCAGCGCAGCGTCACCCGGGGCATCATTAGCGCCAAGGGCCGTTCGAATTTGGACCTCGGCGAAGGAGAAGTCCTTTACCAGAATTTCTTGCAGACCGACGCCGCGATCAATCCGGGTAACAGCGGTGGACCGCTGGTGAACCTGCGTGGCGAAGTGATCGGCATGAACACGGCCATCGCCAGTAACTCCGGCGGCAACGAGGGGATCGGTTTCTCGATTCCGATCAATATTGCGGTCCGCATCATGCGGCAATTGATCGACGCCGGCCAAGTCGAACGCGGCTTTTTGGGCGTCGCCCTCGATCGCAGCTTCGATGCCGCCACGGCCCAGCGCGTGGGACTCACACGATTGACGGGGGCTCGCGTCACCAACATCACGGCCGGTTCTCCTGCGAGCTTTGCCGACATCAAGATCGACGACATCATCTTGCGGTTCGACGGAATGCTCATCGACAACGACGAGCATCTGATCAATCTCGTGAAGCGGTCCGAAGTGGGCCGGCGTGTTCCGATCGAACTCTTCCGCGAGGGTCAATTCTTAACCACGCACGTCGACATCGTGCGCTGGACCGACCCCAACGCGCCCCGGCCTGAATAATCGCGGCACTCAGCGCGAAAAACAACGGCGAGCCGTAAGCGTCAGCGACCGGAGAATAGAACCGCTGATGAACGCAAATTCACGCTGATGAATTGCGACGTTGCGGCACTCGGGTAGCACCGACACTTTGTCCGCAAAATGCTTTCCATACGTGACAACTATGCCGGACAAGTGTCGGTGTGCGCAGCACAAGAAGTTTTTCAAAGCACATCACATATTGCCGCAAGCGGCACTGACACTTGTCCTGTTAAAGTTTACAAGATATCAGCACGCACTCAGGACTAAGTGTCAGTGCTACCCAGCTATTCCTTAGTCCTGAATAGTGAAAGTGCAGGAATCACAAGCTGCGCGATCTGTTCGTTTATGATTACGATAAGGCGTTTCTGGAGGAACTTCTTCGGCCTCCACACGGAATTTGCCGGACTCCAAATTCCCAAGAGGAATTAAAGCGAAGTGGGCCGTCGCTTCAAGTGTCCGATGGGTCACGACTTGATACTTAACCGTTACTGCCGACTCAGAACGATGTACAGACTTCAGGTGGACGTATCCAGGCGCAGGATATGAGTAAAACACTAACGAAACTTTTTCGTCTGGCGGCATAGACTCCGGAAAAGCTGCCCCATCCACAAGCACTTTGGCTGCATTCACTAAAGCGTCTTTTCCTTCACCTTTGACAAGGAAACATGGGCCAGCCTTTGCCTGGCCGCCGTTGCTCCGTAGAAAAAATTTCCTAGCGATTTGTGAAGCCACCGTATTTCTATGGTCCATATCCTTGCGCGGTTCCAAATCACGCACACGTGATCGCACGGCGAAAATCTAAACCACTAACCGTTTTGCAACCCACGCAGAATACAATCCACCGTGGCGGCGGCCTTGATGTCGGTCACGACGTCCATGTTCGGTCGATGAGGCGTGACGCGGCGGCGGTCGATGACGGTGGCTCCGCGGGTGAGCTCGCCGCTGAGTTCCACGTCGCAATGTTTGCGCTCGGTGGTCACCAACTCGGGATGTAAGAGCGCGGCAATCGCCACGGCTTCGGGGACGACCAAGCCTTCGACCCCCAAGCGTTGATGCGAAGCCAGAAAGGCTCCCGGCAAGATCGCGCGCAGAACTTTGCCCAAGCGAGTCGACGACTTGGGGAGTTGATCGAGCACGTCGTAACGCAGCACGACCTTCGACGAGATATCGAGCGGCAGCAGCGTCATCGTCACGGGGGCGAGAAACACGGCCCGCGCGGCGTCGGCATCGCAGTAGATATTGAACTCGGCGGCGGGGGTGACAGTCCCCGGGCCATCGAGCGTGCCACCGACGATGATCAAGTGCCCAATCATCGACGTAAGGTCGGGTTCGCGTTGGATCGCGGTGGCGATATTGCTTAGGGGTCCACAGGCAACCACCGTGATTTCACCGGGGGCGGCCTTCAATTCGTCGGAAATGAGCTTTACGGCCGAGTGGCGGTGGTGGAGTTCGGCGACGTGGAATTCGGCTCCGCACAGGCCATCCTCGCCCCACAGCTCGCGGCTGTCGGTGATCAGCAGTTGCTCGGGATCGGCGGCACCAATTCGCGGCCAACGGCGGGGGTCAAGCTGCTCGATGAGCGCTTGCACGTTGCGGGTGGCTTGCTCCGGGGCGACATTGCCGCCAGTCGCGGTCGCGGCCACGACTTCCAGCTTGGGATCAAACAGCGACATGCACAACGCAATCGCGTCGGCGACGCCAGGATCCACGTCGAGGATGACTTTTCTAGCCATGGGGCATCTTGCCGATCTGTTTGTAAGCCGAACCCTTTTCCGGCTGTGCAGCTCACTTTCGACAAAGTCCTCGGAGACCAAGCCCTAGGACAAGTCCCGTTCACCTGCCAAAATTGACGCTGGCGTACACTCTGGATGAGTACCAAAATCGCCTAAGCATTGTAGAATTCCCCGCTTAAAGAAACAACCACACCTTCATCGGCACAGCATGGCAGAAAATTTCAATTCGTTGTTAGGTTTGGTAGCCGGTGGAGAAAACCTCAGCGCCGAGCAAATGAAAGTGGCCATTGGTCAGATCATGACCGGCCTGTGCAGCCACGAGCAAATGGCGTTGTTCCTGACGGCGTTGAGTGCCAAGGGGGAAACCGTCGCGGAACTGGCAGGCGCGGCCGCGGCCATGCGGGCGAACATGACCCCCATCATCAGCCGCCACAAAAAATTGCTCGACACCTGTGGCACGGGGGGCGGCGGCAGCACAACGTTCAACATCAGCACCACCGCGGCACTGGTGATCGCCGCAACGGGGATGCCGGTCGCCAAGCATGGCAATCGCAGCGTCACGAGCCGCAGCGGTTCGGCCGACGTGCTTGCAGGTTTGGGGGTGAACATCGAAGCCAACGTCGCGCAAGTGGAGCGCTGCCTCAACGAGTTGGGGATCTGTTTTTGCTTCGCGCCGCTTATGCACCCCGCCATGAAAAATGTTTCCGCCGTGCGTAAGCAGTTAGGAATCCGCACGATCTTTAATTTGTTGGGGCCACTCGCCAATCCCGCTGCGGCACAGTATCAACTGCTCGGCGTGGGCCGTCCTGAAACGCGGCCGCTGATTGCCTCGGCCTTGCGGATGTTGGGCACCGAGCGATCATTTGTCGTAAGCGGCTCCGATGGCTTGGGTGAAGTGACACTCGCCGGAACCACCGTGGGGACGGAGGTGACTTCGCAGAACGAAACCGAGTTTGCCTGGGAGCCGGAGGATTTTGGCATCCCGCGGGCACCTTTGGATTCGATCAACATTTCGGGACCCGAAGAAAGCGTGGCACTGGTTCGCGAGGTGCTCTCCGGCGAATTCGGACCGGCCCGTGATATTGTGGTTCTCAACGCAGCCGCGGGGCTGTTGGTCGCCGAACGCGCGGCTGATCCGCGATCAGCAGCAAACTTGGCCACTGAATCAATCGACAGTGGCGCGGCGGCGGATTTGCTTGAAAAGTTGGTGCGTCTGTCACACGAACATGCCGCCTAGCATAGAATGACGCAGTGCGTCGTCTTGAGAAAAGGAACGGAGTGTTGTCTCGATTTCCAAACAGCCGCGATATTAGCGGGCAGCTTTTGTTTCTCGGAACCGGCACGTCGGTTGGCGTGCCGGCGATTGGCTGCGACTGCGCGGTTTGCAGGAGCAACGATCCACACAACAATCGCACACGCTGTGGTTTGGTGTTGGGGCTTCCGCAGGGAAATTTGCTGATCGACACGCCGCCCGAACTGCGGATGCAACTGCTGCGCGAGAAGATCGGCATCATCCACTCAGTGCTGTACACTCACGAACATGCCGACCACATCTTCGGCCTCGATGACCTGCGGCTCATGCAGTTCTATCTCGGCGGGCCGGTCCCGTTGTATTGCGAAAAGCACG
Source organism: Bythopirellula sp. (assembly GCF_041737835.1). Classification (NCBI taxonomy): domain Bacteria; kingdom Pseudomonadati; phylum Planctomycetota; class Planctomycetia; order Pirellulales; family Lacipirellulaceae; genus Bythopirellula; species Bythopirellula sp. The sequence goes on from NZ_JBGSQY010000046.1 coordinate 55,563, forward strand.
TCGAAGACCGCATCCGTAAGTCGTTCGACTATGCGTTTCGCGATGCGTCGTCGCTGCATCGTGGGGCTGTGCCGCAACTGTTGATGAAGCCAATCGATCTCGAGCCGTTTTCAGTTCTTGGCGCGGAAGTCATCCCGCTGCGGCTTTCTCACGGTCCCCACTGCCAGGTGCTGGGCTTCCGTTTCGGCAATGTGGCCTACTGCACCGACACCAACGCGATTCCCACCGAGAGCATGGAGAAGCTCCAAGGTCTCGACGTGCTGATCCTCGATTGCCTCCGCCGCGAGCCGCATTCCACGCATTTCAGCTTGGACGAAGCGCTCGCCGTGGCGGCAGAGCTCGCGCCACGAAAGACCTTGTTCACACACATTTCGCACGACTTGGATCACGAAGCCACGAACGCGATGCTTCCACCGGGAGTGGAACTCGCGTACGACGGCATGATGATTCCGCTGAGCTAACAAAGCCTGAGCTAACAAAAAAAGCCGCGGAGCAAAAACTCCGCGGCTTTGTCGTTTCAATTTCTAAACAGGATTACCGAGTGGCGGCAACACTGTCGTCATCCAACAGATCAAGATAATCCAACGAGATCGAAATGATTTCCTCGTTGTAAGGGGTCGCAGGAAACACAGGGCGGTCATTGTCCTGCAGATCCTCGAACATTTCTTCCTGATCCTTGTCGGAGTTGACGGCCTCGCGCTCGGCCAGGAATTTTTCCTTGTTGAGCGTTACGGTTGGTTCCTGCTGACGCTTGATGAGTTCCTTGATCTTCTCCTGCTCTTTGATGAAGAAGTCGGTCTCGGCAATACGCTTCGTCGCCTTATCCCGCAGGCGATCAACGATGGGCTTGGCCGCTTGACGATAGTTGTCATGCGGTTGTGGCGCGACCTGATCGAACTTCAACGCATAGTCGAGGTCCGATTCGCCGATGCCTTCCCAGAAACTCGTGCGATAAGGCAGTTCGATATCCGACACGACGCCACGATTTTGCGTGCTGTCGCCGCTGGGGCGATAGAACTGCTGAATCGTCATTTTCAACGCACCCAGGTTCGGGCCGTCTCCCATGGGGAACAATTGCTGACCTAAGTCAAACAACTGTTGAACGGTTCCCTTGCCGTGCGTCGACTTGTCGCCGATGACGATACCACGACCGTAGTCCTGAATAGCACCGGCAAAGATTTCGCTAGCACTCGCGCTGAAGCGGTTAATCACCACCACGAGCGGGCCGGACCATACTTCGCCGGCTTCTTCGTCGGGATACGGCGAAACGCGGCCATCTGGACCCTTCACTTGCACGACGGGACCCTTGTCGATGAACAAGCCGGTCACTTCCACCGATTCGGGCAGCGAACCACCGCCGTTGAAGCGGAGATCCATCACGACCAAATCGACGTTCTTTTGCTTAAATTCTTCGAGCAGTTTACGGACGTCGCGGGTCGTGCTTTTGTAATCGGCCTTACCGGCACGACGGCCATCCATATCCATGTAGAAACTCGGCAGGCTGATGATCCCGATCCGACGAGTCGGACCATCGGGGCCTTCCTTTTGCTCCACGATTTTGCCGGTGGGCTCTTCGACCGACTCTGCGGAATCTTTATTCGGCTCGGTCAGTTCGGCCGTATCGGCAGCTTTTTTATCTGTGGTAATTGGAGTTTTCTTGAGCGGACGTTCCAGCACGGCGCTGCGTGCTTCGCTATCCTTCAATTCGATTCGGGCACGCGTGATGTCATAAACCTTGCGGCCCGTCTTATCCTCGGGATCGACCTGCAGGCGAACAATAGTGCCGGGTTTGCCGCGAATCATCTGCACAACGTCATTGATTTTCATATCGACGATGTCGACGAAATCCCCCTCGGGACCTTCCGCCACGCCCACGATCACGTCTTTCTCTTTAAGGCGACCATCTTTGTCGGCGGCACCGCCGGGGACGATTTGGCGAACAATTGTTTCGCCGTACTTCGACTCGAGCGAAGCTCCAATACCGTCAAGCTCCAGCCGCATTTGGATCGTGAAATTGTCCAGCGTGCTGGGTGACATGTAGCTGCTGTGAGGGTCAAAGCTCATGGTGAGCGCGGTGAGGAAATCTTCCAGCAATTCGTCGTTGCTGTACTGCTCCCAGTTGCGTTCAATGCCGCGATAGCGTTTGTGCAGCTTATCGATCACATCTTTTTCATCGGCGTCTTCTTCGACCAATTCCAACAACAAGTCGTATTTCACGCGCTTACGCCAGCGCTCGTCGAGTTCTTCGCTGGTTTTGGCATATTCCATCTTTTTGGGATCGCGAACCATGTCCTCGTCGACGGTGAAGTCATGCTTGGTGTCGATCAACTTTTGCGCGACGGCAACACGCTCAGAAACTCGCTGCAAAAAGCGGTCGAACACGCGCTTGGCAAAACGAACGTCTCCTTCTTTGACGTAATCGTCGATCTTGTCCTGATCGGCCATGAATTCATCGACGTCGCTTTGCAGGAAGAACAGCTTCATGCGATCGAGATTTTCCAGAAACGCCTTGATCGTGCGCTGCGAAATCTCGTCGTTGACCTGCATCTCCGAGAGATGCTTGCGGTCCATGAGAGCCGAAACCATCAATGCGATGTTGCGATCTTCGCGCGTGGGATCGGTAGGTTTGGCTTGGGCCAAGGGAGCAAGAAAAGTGGTTCCCAAACAGGCGGCCGTCAACAGAGCAACCATCACCGATCGGCGGCTCCGCGAACGTAAATACCTCTCTCCGTCGAGACTCATAACATTCCCTCTCTGATGAAAATTCGGGCAAGAGCAGCGGCGATGCGCTGTCGTGGTTGGCTCAGAAAAAGCTGCTGTCATAGTACAGAGCAGCCATTCTGCGGACAAGATCGAACGGTGTTCCGGTAGATTGCTTACGCTGGCACTTCCGCGATGGTTCGTAGCCGGCGAGAATCGCGGCAAATACCGAAGAAAATACCGTTATTGGGGCACACTTGGTGTCGATGTTTGCGACGCCTCTTGGGTCGTGGCGACAGTTGGCGTGTCGCTTGATTGACCATGATTCAGAAGCTTCTGGACGCTCCAGCGTATGCGCCGGCCAGAGGAATCGAAATCGGTCGATTGGGCATCAATCTCCGCTCCAGGGACTTCGCTGGAGAGCAGCACCATCGTTTGCGAATTCCCTTTTTCGCGGCGTTTCACCGTTTGTTGACTCACGCAGTCGAGAATCTTTCCTTCAAGAGAATAAGGAACTGAGCGCGCAACGGTCGTAACGGAATCAAGTGGCGCCGCTTCGACCGGTGAGGCTTCGGTTTGCTCGATCACGTTGCGAGCCAACACATGAGGAAAGATTTCGGAAGAGTAATAAATCCGGTCGACGAGCGTTCGATTCTCGTCGTTATATTCGACTTCCCAGACCTGACAACTCACGGTGCCAATTGACAACGCCATCGAGTGATCGGCCTGGCGGGTGGTGGAGAAAATCGCACCAGCCCGATCCGTCGACAATCGCAAGACTCGCGTATTCCAGGGGCCTTCAATTCTTTTGCCCGAAACGTCGACCGTGGCTTGTACGTCGATAACGTAATTGTCCTCGGTCACGGCTTTGAGGATTTCTTTTTGCGTGGTGACGCTGCGACCGAAGAGCTTTCCGCTCTCGTCAAACGTTTCGGTGGTGATTTCAATTTCACGCCAGGCACCGATGGGGAATCGAGCCCAGGGATGATTCTCCGCGGGGAGATTCCAGTCCACCTTGGGAGCCGTTGACTGGGGGCTGGCCGAGGCTGTTTGAACCTGGGCAGTTGTGGGCTTCTTCGCAACGGAATCGGCCTGGGCGTGGAGGGACGAAAACTGCGAACCTCCAGCCAACAGCACGATCATCATGCCGAAGCGAATAGCAGCAAAATGAAAATTCTTCACGTAACGTGGCCCGCTGGTGAGAATCGTCAAAAAATCGAGAGGTAGGTTGGCTGAATCGGACAAGCTAGCATTTTACCGCATTACGGCGCGGCGATACTAGGGCGAATTGCGGCCATTGCCTACTCAAAAGCCGCCACAAGCTGCTGGTCCCAGCGGGGAAAAACGCCGCGTAAATCGAGCCAAATTTCCTCTTGTTGCATTTGGGCGAGGATTTGTGGGCTAGATTCTTGCAAAGCATTGACCACGGCATCAAACGCCGCAGGTTGGGGCTTCACGACAATTGCCCAGCTGGGAGCTGTGAGTTTGGCATCGGTGGCGTCGCACCACAGGCCATCATAGTGCGTGGGTGTGGCTGTGATGATCTGTTCGTTAGCACCGATCAACATCGCCAAGCGATTGGCCCGCTGTTCAAGATTCTCCAGCGGTGCGGTCAGCAATTGCCAAACGGGAATTTGATACACAGCCTGCGCCTTGTTTTGATAAAGCGACAGCGTGGCCATGAGCGCGGCAAACGTCAGGTCATGCGGCGTGGCGAGTTGAGCCAGCGTGCTGTACGAGAGTTGGTCCACTAAATATTGCTTGCCGACGATAATTCCACACGGCGGTCCTCCCAACAGCCCTGCCCCATCGAGCACGATCAATTCCGTTCCCCATTCCAGACGTTCGTTGATCGTCGCGTAACCCCCTAGTCCATACTGTTGAGGGTTGATCAAACCCGCCAGGCGGGATTGGTCGAACACCAGATTAGCCGCTCGTGCGAGTTCACAGGCCGTATGAAAACTATTGACGACAAACACGGCTTCGGCGCCGGTGAGTTCTTTGAGCGTGATCGACACACGATCTCTTAAGGCTGTCCCGCCCGAGTGATATTCGGTGGCCAGACGCACAACTTCATCAACCGCGGGTTCGGCCAGCGGCAACGCGGGCCAGCGATCACCAATCACCGTGCCCGAGGCGTTCACCGCGGGGAGCGAAGTTTGTGCAGGCCCTAGCAACCGTCGCGCGAGGCGCTCGGCCAATTGCCCTAAGGAAGGAACATTGCCTTGATCGATCCGCTGCCGCAGATTGGTCTGCAATTCTTCCAGAAATCCGGTCGCCCGTTGGGCAATCGTGGTTTGATTCACTCGCTTCACAACTTGGGCGACCGTGGGATGGCCGAGCAATTCCGAAAGCGAGGGTAACTTCGAGAATGGGGATTCGGGTTTCATACACCCGATTATCCCGCTTTATTGCGAAGCGTCTACTAGAGCGAGCTGGAAATCAACGCAAAGAACCGGACGCTAGCGCGTGACGGCTGATTGAATTAGCCGCAGGGCGCCAGCCCACGGTTTCTTAAACTACTATTTTAAGCCCACTTGTTGCGGAGTGGGGAACGGATCGTTCTTCACTTTTTTCAAAATGTTCCGTTCTTCGTTCCAGGTGCTCAATCCCGGCAGACTTCCCGAAGATTGCCACGTTGTACAGCCCACGCTGATCACAAGCAGAGCACTGCAAACCACACACTGCCAGCGTCGACAACTTTTCAGCAAACTTTGCATCGATATTCTGCTGGTTGAGTGAGGGCGACAAACGAAACGAGGGGCAGCGACTTACGGATCGAGCCGCGGTTGCGACATCCATTCGCCCACAGTTTGGGGCCCATCATTTTTCGGTGGGTCCGGTGCGGTGAGTCGTTCCCACAAGCCTGGCTTGGGTTGTGAATTGTTGGCTTGCTGGGCATTGGATCCCCCGCCAAACGAAAACATTTCTTTCGTCCCTTCCCAGGCGCTCTTCGTGCCGGCGGAGACTTTGTTGTAACCCGATTTGAACGGCGCGGTGACTGACGACATGTCGGGCATCGTGAGTTTCGGCATTGTGAGCTTGGGCATGGGAATGCCTGCAAAGCCCGTTTGCTTCACGTCGGAATCTTCACGCATTTGAGGGGTGCCGCCCACAGTCTTGTGAGATTCTGTTTTCTCTTCCTGGCCGCCGAACAGCTGGGCCGAGCAAGGTACCGCAGCAATGAACATGTAAGTAAGGATCAGTGACGAAAGAAAGGTTTGGCGTGCAATCGTCATACAAATGGCCTCCTGAAGATGGCCTGATAGGTTAAGACAGGGGTGTGCAGCCGCAAATTGCGGATTCAACTGGGGCGGAGTGTTTCAAATCCCCCGTTTTTCGTCCAGAGAACTTTGCCGAGGCAACGTGCCGCGATTGTCGAACCGTACAGCTTGGCGTACTATAGCCGCCAGTCATTCGCACACTAGCAACGCTGGCGGACATTTTCGTGGCTGAATTCGCTCCAACAATCGGTTTTATTGGCTCGGGCCGGATGGCCACCGCACTCGCGCGGGGCTGCCTGCAAAGTGGCTTGGTCTCGGCCAAGCAAGTGCTAGCAGCCGATCCCCATGCCGACGCGCGCAAAGGATTCAGCGAACAAGTCCCCGGCGTCGAAGTCTTCGATGCCAACGGGCCAATTCTTGCCCGCGCCGATTTGATCGTGTTGGCTGTGAAGCCGCAGGTGATGTCGACCGTACTCGCGGAAATCAAACCGCAAGTCACCACGCATCAATTGTTCGTGTCGATTGCGGCGGGGATCACAATCGCGCGATTGGCCGAGGGTTTGCCCGCAGGTACGCGATTAATTCGAGTGATGCCGAATACCCCCTGCCTTGTCGGCTTGGGGGCGTCGTGTTTCAGTCGCGGCCCAACCGCCACGGCTGCTGATGCCGATCACGTGCGTCAGATACTCGCCAGTGTTGGCCATGCCTTTGAAGTGCCCGAAGAATCGCTCGACGCCGTGACGGGGCTCTCGGGTTCGGGTCCCGCGTTTATCTATCGCGTGATAGAATCGCTCGCGGCTGGGGGAACGGCCATGGGCTTGCCGGAAGAGTTGGCACTGCAACTTGCCGCGCAAACCGCCAAAGGAGCCGCCGAAATGGTGCTCACCACGGGACGTTCACCCGCGGAACTGCGCGAGCAGGTTACGAGCCCTGGTGGCACGACACTCGCGGGGTTGAATAAACTGGGAGAACTCAAAGGGGCCGAAGCGTTTGGCGAAGCCGTGATCGCGGCGACCAAGCGCTCGCAAGAATTGGGTCGTGCTTAGGAATTCGAATCGTGTCAATTTTATGTCGTGTTGATGACAAGTATGTGCCGCTCTACCGCGTGATGTGGGTCGCGGCGACGCCTCACTTTTGTGGTGAGGAAGATTGCACGCGCGAGGGCTTTTACGAGATTCGCCTCGAACAAGGAGAATCCGTGTGGGCCAACGTCAAGGAATGCGAAGAAATGAATAAGCGGCTCGATCAATGGCAAGGGGGCCTCGGGCCACCCGACGATGAGCCAGGGGAAAGTCCGCAGTGGTAAGTAATTTAATCTACTTTTCTTGCGATGATTTTGTGGGAGTATTCCATGGTCGATATGCTCATAGTTGCTAGTGTGCAGGGTGGGCTAGGCGGAGCAGCTTTTGCCATAGCGATTGGTGCGTTCTCAATGGCAGTCCGCAATCATTATCGGATTGAAAAATTGCAAAAAGCTCTATCTGGTTTGGACCATATTGCAAAGGGTCATGATTGAGCCTATTGATGTTCCAATCACTGTGTGGGTTCTCGCTATAACAGAAATACGGAGATTACGAACATGGCCGATAGCGATGAACTCTACTGGCGGGAAACGTACTTTATTTTGTTCCCGCAGAAACGCCGGCCGACGCTCAAGGAAGTTTCGGCCGCGCTCGCCAATGCCAATAAACGCTTTCAATTGGAAAATCCCGCCGCTGACGACAAGGGATTGATCGAATCGCTCTTTGTGGAATCGCCCGAGGATCACGCCGCGGTCGAGATCAGCTACGAAGTGGGCGACGCCATCATCGAGCAAAACCTGGCCTGGGCCAAGGAACTGCAAAAACAATTGTCGGCCGCGCAGTTGCAGGAACTGATCAAATCTGATGCCCGCTTGGACGTGGCGCATTTCGAGCGCATGCCCTCCGGCGGCGGAGCGGAATACGCCACCGACAATTTCGCCGATGAATTCGACGACGAGGAAGCGGGCCTCGAAATGCTAGATCCAACCTGCTTGCTAACCGTCGTGGAAACCTTGGCCGATTTGACGGGCGGCTTGACGTTCGACCCCGCGGCTGGTGAAATTTTGAGCTAAAGGGGAAAGTCGAATTCGGAAAGGGGAATCCTGGGTTGCTCTTTTCTTGGGATTGAGCGACATTCTCCGCTTCGACATTTCCCCTTTCCACTTTCGTATTTCGACTTTGATACTATGCTCGCTAAAGACGCCAAACCGGGTGCCATCGTTTTGTACAACGAATCTCCGCACATCATCGAAACGGTTCACGTACAATCTCCCTCAGCCCGCGGTGGAACGACGCTCTATAAGTTCCGCGCCCGAGATATTGTGTCGCAGCAAAAGACCGATTTTGCTTGCAAGGGAACCGACATGCTCCCCGAGGCCGATTTTCAGCGGCGTGAAGTGACACTCATGTATTCCGACGGCGATCAGGTTCACTTTCTCGATTCGGCCGATTACAACCAGTACACGCTTCCCGCGGCCGACATTGCCGAGCAAATGCAATACATTAGCGAGAGCCTCACGGGCATCCTCGCGATGGTCTACAACGATGAATGCGTCGGCCTTCAATTGCCGCCATCGGTCGAGTTGAAGATCGTGCAGTGCGACCCCGGCGTGAAAGGCAACTCGGCCACGTCGCGAACCAAGCCCGCGGTGACGGAAACTGGCGCGATCATTCAGGTACCCGAATACATGAAAGAGGGCGAGGTTATCAAAGTCGACACCCGCACGGGTGATTTCACGGGCCGGGCGTAGTGCTCCGTGCCAAACACGGCAGTGGGACACTGCCGGCTAACGGCATTAGAAGAGTTCTTTCTGCAGCAGGACGGGCCCGGATTTCTTTTTGGCCCGGGCCGAAGTCTTTTTCTTGGGCGATTTTTTCTTAACCGCCGCCTTCTTCACCGCTTGCGGTTTCGCAGCTTTGGCGGCTTTCTTTTTAGGCGCAGTCTTTTTCGGCGCAACCTTGGCCTTCGCTGCTTTTTTCACAGCAGCTTTCTTCACCGACTTTTTCTTCGCCGATTTCTTGGTCGGCTTGGCTTTCGGACCTCCGCCGAAGATACCATCCCAACCATCCGAAAACTTCTTTGTCGATCCAACCCGCACGACGCTCATCGATAACTCTCACCTAAATATTGGAATAGAACGCGGATGAACACAGATCGAACGGATTGACGCAGATTTTAGAAATAGAAATCCGTGGTAATCTGCCCGATCCGCGTTCCTCTGTGGCCACTCTGGAATTAGTTCTGCTGCAATTTTTTATACCGGAATCGATGCGGCGCGTCAGCCTCTTCGCCGAGCCGTTCTTTCCGTTCGCGCTCGTAGGCGTCGAAATTTCCATCGCACCAATGCACGTAGCCATCCCCTTCAAACGCCAGAATATGCGTTGCCAAGCGGTCGAGGAACCAACGATCATGGCTCACCACTACCGCGCAACCGGCAAAGTTCGCCACCGCTTCTTCGAGTGCTCGGAGCGTATCGACGTCGAGGTCGTTGGTCGGTTCGTCCAACAGCAACACATTGGAACCACGCCGTAGCAGCTTGGCCAAGTGAACGCGGTTACGTTCACCACCCGACAAAACGCCGACCTTCTTCTGCTGGTCGGTCCCCGTGAAATTGAACCGTGCCACATACGCGCGGCTGTTCATCACACGTTTGCCCATTTCGAGGTTGTCGAGTCCGCCGGAGATTTCTTGATACACCGTGTTATCGGCGCCGAGGGCATCACGGGACTGATCCACATAACCCAGATTGACCGTGGGACCCATCTTCAGACTTCCGACATCAGGTTCTTCCATGCCCATCAGCATCTTAAGCAGAGTTGTCTTGCCCGCACCGTTCGGGCCAATGATGCCCACGATACCCCCCGGCGGCAGACGGAAATTAACGTTCTCGAAAATGACGCGATCGCCATACGATTTGCCGAGATTCGTGGCTTCGATCACCATGTCGCCCAAGCGGGGGCCGGGCGGTATTTGGATTTCCAGTTCGTCAGGCTTGTCGTTGTACTCTTCAGAAGCCATTTGCTCGTAAGCCTTGACGCGAGCTTTGTTCTTAGCCTGCCGAGCCCGCGGAGCCATGCGAATCCAGTCGAGCTCCTTGGCCAGCGCCCGCTGACGAGCAGATTCCTTCTTCTCTTCGGTGGCCAACCGCTTGCCCTTTTGTTCCAACCACGATGTGTAGTTGCCCTCGAAGGGCCAGCCTTTGCCGTATTCGAGTTCCAAGATCCAACTCGCCACGTTGTCGAGAAAGTAACGATCGTGGGTAACCGCCACGATAGTCCCGGTGTATTCCGCCAGATGGCGTTCGAGCCAGGCAATACTTTCCGCATCCAAATGGTTGGTCGGTTCGTCGAGTAGCAGCATGTCGGGCCGTTCGAGCAACAACTTGCACAGAGCAACGCGGCGTTTTTCACCACCGGAAAGTATCGACACGTCGGCATCACTCGGCGGCAAATTCATCGCGTCCATCGCGATCTCGATTTGCCGATCGAGTTCCCAAGCATTCGCCGCGTCGATCTTGTCTTGCAGAACCGACTGGCGATTCATCAGCTTTTCCATGGCATCGGGATCGTCGGCCACCTCGCCATATTTTTCACCGATCTCCTCAAATTCCTTGAGGAGCGCCCGTGTTTCCGCGACTGCTTCTTCGATGTTGCCGCGCACGTCCTTGTCAGGATTCAGATGCGGCTCTTGCTCCAACAGACCAACCGTGTAGCCCTCGGCGATCTTGGCCTCACCGTCGAACTCCTTATCACGGCCCGCCATGATTTTCAGGAGTGTGCTCTTTCCCGAGCCATTGCGCCCCAGGACGCCAATCTTCGCGCCAGGATAGAAGGCCAAGTTGATGTCCTTCAAGACCTCGCGCTGCCCGATCTTCTTGGTGAGGTTGTCGATTTGGTAGATGTATTTTAATGCCATAGGTCTGTTCTAATGTGAAATGTTGAATTGCTATCTCAGATGCTTATCACGCAGAGGCGCTGAGAGCGCCGAGTTATTAATTGATTGTTCTCAGCGTCCTCTGCGCCTCTGCGTGAATATTTTATTCCCATTCAATCGTCGCCGGCGGTTTGGAACTGATATCGTACACCACCCGGTTGACCCCTTTGACTTCGTTAATGATTCGCGTCGAAATCCGGGCGAGCAAATCGTAGGGCAAGTGGCTCCAATCGGCGGTCATGAAATCGTCGGTGTTCACGCATCGTACGGCTAGCGCATTATCATACGTGCGGCTATCGCCCATCACGCCGACACTTTGCACCGGCAGCAACACGGCGAAAGCTTGCGAAGTCTCGCGATACAGCCCTGCGGCTTTGATTTCACCCACCACAATCGCATCCGCAGCCCGTAACACGTCGAGCCGTTCGCGGGTCACTTCGCCCAAGCATCGCACGGCCAGACCCGGTCCCGGGAACGGATGCCGCCACACGATTTCTTCCGGCAGGCCCAATTGCAGCCCTAGCCGGCGAACTTCATCTTTAAACAAATCACGCAGCGGTTCGATTAACTCGAATCCCAGTTCCTCGGGGAGCCCCCCCACGTTGTGATGCAATTTAATCGTATCGGCAGGGCCATCCACGGCCGCGCCGCTTTCAATCACGTCGGGATAAAGCGTCCCTTGGGCGAGATACTTCGCTCCCGAAATTTTCTGCGCTTCTTCGGCAAAGCAATCAATAAATGTGTGCCCAATCCGGCGACGTTTTTCCTGCGGATCGACAATCCCAGCTAGTTCGCTCAAAAATCGATCTTCGGCCTTCACCACGTGCAGATCGGTTTTGAAGTGCTTGGTGAACTCCTCGATCACGGCCTTTTCTTCATCAAGCCGCAGCAGGCCGTTGTCGACCAGAATACACGAAAGCTGTGGGCCAATGGCTTCGGCCAATAACGCCGCGACGACCGAAGAATCCACGCCCCCCGACAGTCCACAGATCACACGATCGGAACCAACGCGCTCACGAATTTGGGAAATCGTTTGGTCGGCAAAGTCACCCAGCTTCCAAGTTCCCGTCGTCTTACACGCATGGTGCAAGAAGTTGGCAAGCATCTTGCCACCTTCGGGGGTGTGCGTCACCTCGGGATGAAACTGCAATCCATAAATTGGTAAGCTGCGATGCTTCACCGCGGCATAGGGGCAGGTATGCGTGTGGGCGAGCGGTTCGAAGATTTCAGCGATGTTCGAAACCTGATCGCCGTGGCTCATCCAAACTTGCGTCTGCCGCGCCACGCCATCGAATAAATTGTCTTGCGCCGTGATCTCGCATTCGGCGCGACCATATTCCCGCGCGGGAAAGCTTTCGACCTTGCCCCCCAAGGCCTGACACGCGAGCTGCATTCCGTAGCAAATTCCTAGAATTGGAATGCCCAGCTCAAACAGCTTGGGATCGCACTTGGGGGCGCCGTCGGCATACACGCTGGCCGGCCCGCCCGACAGGATCAGACCCATCGGCGCGAGCTCTTTCACGCGCTCGGCCGTGATGCTGTGCCGCACGATTTCGCAATACACGTGCTGCTCGCGGACGCGGCGGGCGATCAGTTGGGCAAACTGCGAACCGAAGTCCAGCACCAACACTCGCTCGGCGGCGGTACTGCGTTCAGCTACTGGCGGGGTGACCGTCATGGTTCTTTCAGCGGGAGCGAGTCGGGTCATCCTCGACCCTGACAATTCACTGTCCTCGTTCCCAATCGGGTGGGAAACTCGCCATTATAAGGGTGGGGTGGGGAGTTGCTAGTGGCGTGTGACGCCCGTGAAAGCCGCGATTCGACGAATCGCCGGGGCCGACCGATGTTGCATTTTCACACCATCGCGTTGAATTTCAGCACAAAGACCCGCTATGATGTGGAATTCTAAGTATCGACGGAACTCCTAGCCACACGGATATTTACGGCATGCGAATCTTGCTCACCAACGATGACGGCATCTATGCACCGGGCCTGGCGGCCATGGAACGTGAGGTGCGGAAACTGGGTGACGTGACCGTAGCTGCCCCCCTCACCGAACAAAGCGGCGTGGGGCACGCGATCACGTACCTGACCCCCCTGATGGCCCGGGAAGTGTTCGCCGAGGACGGCAAGCGGCGTGGCTGGGCCGTCGAGGGAAGTCCCGCCGACTGCGTGAAGCTGGCCGTTTGTGCGTTGCTGCCGGAACGGCCCGATTTGGTCGTCAGTGGGATCAACAGTGGCATGAACGCCGGCATCAACGTGCTGTACTCCGGCACGGTGGCGGCGGCCATTGAAGGAGCTTTTTTTGGAATCACCAGCATCGCGGTGTCGCTCGAATATCACGACGCCCCGCGTTACGACATAGCCGCGGAAAAGGCGGCGGGCATCATTAAGCAAATGCTCGCCCAAAAAGATGCGGCCGGACATTTGTATAATTTGAACATCCCCATGCGGGCGTTGACCAATCCGGCGGAAGTGAAATTCGTGCCGATGGCGACCGCACCCTGGGGCGAAGATTTTCAGGCACGAATGGACCCCCGCGGGCGGCCCTACTTTTGGGCCAACGGTTTGCAACCCGACCCACCGCCGGGGGCAGACACCGATTTGTTGGAACTGCGTTCAGGCAACATTACGGTGACGCCGTTGAAGTTCGACATGACGCATACTGCGATGCTCAGCGAAATGCGTGACTGGAAGTTTGAAAAAGTGAAAGCTTAAGACAACGGGCGGAACACTAATCATCACTAATAACCACTGATCTCATTTGCGAAGATCAGGGATTTATGAGTGTTCAAAAAGATCAAACTTGGAAAACATAAAACAGAACGGAATTCTTATCATGAAGGCCATTCCCTATTTCCTATGCGTGATCACAATGATTTCCGGCTGTGAAGTTCCGGAACTGGAACCTCCCCAAGCCGCTGCGCCGGCTCAGCCGGCAAACACGGCCGCAACTCCTGGGGATACGGCTGCTGCTCCGGCAGACACAACCGCTGCTACGACCACTCCCGCAGCCGAGCCTTCGGCTTACGACCGAGCGGCCCATGTCGACCCCGAAGCGTTCCTGCCCGATGGCCGCGTTGATATGTCGGGCGTCGAAGGCGAACCGCCGATGACCAGTGGCGTCCCCCGCGAGATTCACCCCAAGGATCCCAAGCAAGGCAAACTCTCCCGCCGCGCGGGTGGCACCTTAGGCAGCACGATGCAATCGATGCCGTGGGTTAAGAATGAAACCACTTTTAATCTCGTGATCAAGCCGGCCCTGCTACAGTACGAAATCATTCATTCCCATTACCCGAAGGACCACAAAGAATTCATGGAGAAGTTCATTCCGGAAATGTGCCCGCAAGTGCTGCCGCTTCCGGAACTCGAACCCGGCGACGAATACCTTTACGATCCCGACGATCACTTGCTGAAGATTTGGCGCCCTGCCGAGGCGACGCCTGAACTTCGTGCCAAGTATCTCGGCGAAGAAGCGGCAGCAACGTCAACCGATCCAGCGGCAGCTACGTCGGCCAACCCGGGTTCCCCCAATCCCAACGAACCACCGGCCGTCACGGACGAGCCGCGCGAAGTCTCGGATCTCGACCCCGCGAAGGGGAAGAAGTCCCGAGCCGCGGGTGGCTACTTGGGTGCGGTGGCGGGGGCTCGGTTTTATGCCGAGCACTCGATGATTTTCAACAACATGAAGCACTCGCTCGACTTATTTAACGCCTCCGAAGGGCGTTATCCTAATTCCCACGAAGAGTTCATGACCGCGATCATCCAGGCCAACCAAATCGCCCTCCCCGAGCTCGATCCGGGAGTGGAATACATCTACGACCCCGAAGATCACAAACTGAAGATTTGGCAACCCGAAGACACAGAAACCGCCCCCGTTGCGATTGAAGAAGAGTCATAACAAGTATCGAAACTGTCATCCTGAGGGAGGCTCGCCGACCGAAGGATCTGGTTTGCATACGATGACGTTTTCCGGCTCCGAAAAGGATGGAACGTAGATTCTTCCGGTCGTAGGACTCCCCTCAGAATGACTTTTTTCGCGTAAATACATAGATTTTCAATTTTGTAATTACAATGAAATAAGACCCTGCGATTCGTTGAATCGCGGCTAATAAACCCCCTTTTCAAAATTCCCCTCCTCCTCGCTTCTCTCCCCTGCCCTCTCCTCCCTCCTCCGATGATCAACATGAATACTCGCATCCCCTCGCTCATTTGGCGGTTGGTGTTTGCCGCCGCTTTGGTTGCCATCTTCTTCGCCACGCGCTCCCGCGCTAGTGAATGTTGTGGTGCCTACCCGCTCGCCACGGCCGCGCCTTATGTTTCGAGGCCCGATAGCTGGGTCTTCGCGCGGAGTCGTTACACGCACGATCCCGAAACCAATGCGCGAGTCGCGCAGTACGATCGGATTGAACCTGTCGAGCCTTTGGACGATCCACGTTTGGTCACCAGTGGTTACAGCCGCAATCGCACGGTGCTGCGTGGTGCCGATGGTTCGGCCAGCACCAACTACCAAGTCACCAGCTACGGCAATGGCCGCGGCGGTCTCGATGCCGAGTGGGAACGATTCCACGACGCCTGGCGCGGTTCGACCGTATCGGGTGGTTCCTTTGGCGGCGGCTTCGGTGGTGGTTTTGGCTTGCCCGGTTACGGCGGAGGTTATGGTGGCGGCTACGCCGGTGGCGGTGGTGGGGGCGGTTACGGTCCTGGTTGGGGTGGCGGTGGCCATCACGGCAATGGTCCTGGTTATCCGCCGCCCTGGGATGTGACCTCGCCCAGCTACGGCTACGGTTCCGCAGGCCCCGATCCTCGTCGCCTCGATCCCGATGCCGCCGACGGCTACCGCGATGGCGTGCAGCGGCGAGAGTCGACCCGCGAGTTCTTCCAACCGATTCCGCCCCCACGCGAAGATCTGTGGAATAACCAGCCGAATGATTAGCGAATTCCGCGCAGTCCCTCGGAGGCCTTCACCGGCTTGCCGCGGAAGCTGGCACGGTAGTCGGTGATCAGCCACTTGTCAGACGGTTTGTGCCAATCGAGTTCGACCTGATCGAAGTAGAACAGACGCACGCCGTTGCGAGTATTCGTACCGTCGATGCGTCCGCGAAAGAATGTCGTTGCTTTGACTGGGGCCGCGTTGCCGTCGATCTCTACCCGCACGGCCGTGGCCCCTGTTTCTTTGACTTTCACCTGCGGCATCAGCGTTTCCGCGTCGTGGCGGACATGCGCAGCTTGCGGATCGATCTGCGCCAGCACGCCGTTGAGGTCATTCGCCTCGATGGCGGCCATCACGGTTGCGACCGCTTGTTCGAGTTCTTCCGTGGGCGTAACGACCGCACTTTCAATGAACAACAGCAGCACAGTGATTCCAATCACTGCCGCCACGCCGAGCATCGAACCAAGCGACCTCTTAGCAAGAAACACAATGACACTGATCGTAAGTGCAACGGCGCCGAGGGCCCAAATCGGCAGCGGATTTTCAAGAAAGAGATTCACGATTCAATTTTCACCACAAAGGCACGAAGGACACAAAGTATTGAATTAACCGATTCATTGATCAAGTCTCTTTCTTCGTGTCCTTTGTCTCTTCGTGGTTAGTCAATCTTTCTCTCGCTAACATCGCCAGCGAACCAGCGCAAATCAGCCCCAACACCGTCGCCAACGGCACGAGTCGAATCTGTGTCTCCCCCGGCGCGGAATACTTGGGAACGCCCGTCGCCAATTTCTTGCCGCTCGCGTCTTGTTTCACGTCGAGCCCTTCCGCCACCGCCGCGCGGGCTTGAGCCTTGCGTTCAATGTTCGCTTGCCGGGCCCCGAACTTCCCCCCCGTGGCCACGAGCGCGGTCAGCCCCACCGCAGTGAACAACGCGAACCAAAGCCAGGGCGAATCGGTGATCGGAGGTTTAGGCATACATCCATTCTAGCGGATACAGAATTTTGTCCCAAGGTTCCAACCAAGTTATTCTGTACGTTAGCCGCGAAGCAACGCGGAGCGCGGAATACGCGAGCGCACCCCAAACAAAACGCCCAGGGAATGCAATCCCTGGGCGTCGAAAGTTTTTCACCATTTCTGACCGAAGCCGGAAGCTGACGCATCCGGCTCGCCAGTTATTTGTATTTGAAAAGTGGTCCCGCGTATTGAGCCGCGTCACCCAATTGCTCTTCGATGCGGAGCAACTGGTTGTATTTGGCCATGCGGTCGCTGCGTGAAGCCGAGCCGGTTTTGATTTGGCCGGTGGAGCAAGCCACCGCGAGATCGGCAATCGTCGCGTCTTCGGTTTCGGCGCTGCGATGGCTCGAAATGCTCGTGTAGCCATTCCGATGGGCCAGATTGATCGCGTCGATGGTCTCGGTGAGGGTACCGATTTGATTGACTTTAATCAGAATGCTGTTGCCGATCCCTTGGTCGATGCCCCGTTGTAGACGTTCGACGTTGGTGACGAACAAGTCGTCCCCCACGAGCTGGCACTTGCTGCCCATCCGGTCGGTGAGCAGCTTCCAACCTTCCCAGTCGTCTTCGCTGCAGCCGTCTTCAATCGAGCAGATCGGATACTTATCGACCCACGAGGCCAACAGGTCGACCATCGCGCCGCTGTCGAGTTCCTTGCCGTCGATCGTGTAAACCTTCTTTTTGGAATCGAAGAACTCGGTGCTGGCCACGTCCATGGCGAACCAGACCTGCTCTCCCGGCTTGTAACCAGCCTTTTCGATGGCGGTGAGGATCACGTCGAACGCCTCGGCGTTGGCCTTCAGGTCGGGAGCAAAACCCCCTTCATCGCCGACGGCCGTGTTGAGCTTTTTGTCGTGCAAGACCTTCTTGAGGTTGTGGAAGATTTCGCAACCGCAACGCAAGGCGTCGCTGAACGAGTCAAACCCCAGCGGCATGACCATGAATTCCTGCACGTCAACATTGTTGTCGGCATGCTGACCGCCGTTGAGGATGTTCATCATCGGGGCGGGCAACAATCGGGCATTGGAACCGCCGAGATAGCGATAGAGCGGCAATTCGCAATACCGAGCGGCCGCGTGGGCTGTGGCCAGCGATATGCCCAGGATCGCGTTGGCACCCAGGCTCTTTTTGTTAGGCGTGCCATCCAGGTCGAGCATCAGGCCATCGACGGCCATTTGATCGAGCGCGTCCATGCCGATGAGCTCGTCGGCGAGCTTGGTGTTGATGTTCTCAACGGCCTGCTTGACCCCTTTGCCCATGTAAACGGCTTTGTCGCCATCGCGGAGTTCCCAAGCTTCGTGGGCGCCGGTGCTCGCTCCGCTAGGAACCGCGGCCGTGCCCACGGTACCATCAGCGAGCGTGACATCGACTTCGACGGTGGGATTACCGCGGCTATCGAGAATTTGGCGGCCATGGATATCGACGATCGTGCTCATGCGGAGGGTTCCTTCTAATCTTAAACAGATGCAATGCGGAATATAGAAATGCGATAGTTGTCAGTTGAGAAACCACCCATTTTAAGGCGATAAGAAGGAATGTCGAGGCGTACAAAAAGCCCGAATTTAGCGGCGGAACTTGTTCCGCGTTGAGAATCGCCATATAAGTTCGCGCGACTAGACCCGCCGCAGCTTCGTAACCCGCCCCGTGGCAACCCACTCCGCCACAAAGATATTGCCATCGGCATCGAAACAGGCGTCGTGCGGATGGACAAACTTGCCATCCTGCCACTGTGATTCATCGGTGCGGATATTGAATCCACCGGTGTCTGCTTTGTTCTTTTGAATCCGCTCGGAATCGGTCCCCAAGTGGGCAATGACTTTGTTGTTCTTATCCAGCAAAGTCGTGCGAGCCACAAGCTCGGGAACGACCATCACATCGCCATGGATGTCGACATTCGCCGGCCAGAGAAAACCATCGAGCGTTTCGCGATGCTTGCCGTCGAGCGAGAACCATTGCAGCCGATCAAATTCCCGATCGGCCACGACGATCAATGGTTCCTCACCGCGACTATCGATCCAAATCCCGTGCGGCAACTTGAATGTGCCGTCTTTGCGTTCGGCGAGTTGGCCCACCGAGCCAAACGTGCTTTGCCATTTCGCGTCGGCATCGTAGCGGTGAACACAGTAAGCCCCGTAGCCATCAATCACGAAGAAGCCACCATCGGGGAGAAACGCGATATTCGTGGGGATGAACCGATTCCGCTCCCAGGGATTGTCATCTTTCGCTCGCGGAAATTTGTCTTCGCCCTCGGCATACAAGCCGCTTTCCATCGGCGCTCCTTTCCGCCACACTTGCTCGCCTTTAGTGTCGAGCTTGGCGAAGGAACGCTGCTGCTGATAGGCACAGACGTAGAGAAAGTCTTGCCCTCCTTCGTTACGAATTTCCAGACCGTGCCCGCCGCCGTTGAATTGCTCGCCGAAAGCACGAATGAATTTGCCGGATGGATCAAACACAAAGATCGTCGGATGGTCCGTGAGATCGATCTTGCCTTCGTGAATGACGTAGAGGTTGCCTTCGCTATCGAATGCGACATTGTGCGTCGTCATCCAGAGGTATTTGTCGGGAAGTTGAGGGAAGCGGTGGAGCACTTCGTATTGATGCTCGCCCGACCCGATGATCATGTTTTTATCCGTCTTGGCTGCCGTCAGGATTGCCGGCGCGGCGAGTGTTGCGGCCGTGGTGGTGAGAGCCGCTTTAACAAACTGCCGCCGCGAATGATGTGTGTCCATGAAAAGGCTCCGAAGAAAAGAGAGTTTATCCGCTCTGTTAGGATGACACGAAAAGCGGAACATTGCCAGCGGTGTATCAATGTTCTTACCGCGCACACAGCACGTTAGCCGGCATAGTCCCGATGCCGAGCAGACCCCGGAGCGGCATTTTCCCTATGGCCAAAAGTGAATATGTACAAATGTTCACATCGTATGCTTGACACAGGTGTGTATATTGCGGACTTTTGGGCACCTTACCCCAGGAGTGCGCTGCGATGGATTGGAGTTTGGTTACTGCTTGGAAAGTTTTTGCATCTTTAATCGCAATTATCCTTGCCGTCATTGGGCTGTCTGGCGTCCCCGGGGACATAAAGCAATGGCAGGATTGGATAAGTTTGGGGGTTGGTAAGTTGGACCAAAACAACATGAGATGGCTGCTTGTGTTAGCTGCTGTTATGTTATTGTTATTAGCGTGGCTTCCGTGGGGGCGATGGTTCGGACTTGGGGAACGCCAAGTCGCAGAGTCGTACCAAGGACTTGCTCCGATACCTGGAGCAAGTCGGCCACGCGCAACACCAGAGGAGCTTAAGGAAAAGAAAATTGAGGGGCGGTCGTTTTATGCTTACGAATTATCCCGCGACGAGACAGTATCCGGGATGGTTCGTGGGAGAGAAATCGTAAGTTGCGAAATTTACGGTCCAGCCGTCCTGGCACCAATCCTGCCAACAGAGTTCCTTTCATGCCAGTTCAATTTCCAATACACGCACAGTCTAGGTGATGACAAAGAGAAAATGGCGTTGTACTGGCCAAAAGGCGTCAATGAATGGCAACTTGGAGCGATACAATTGCAGCACTGTACGTTTAGTAAATGCGATTTTTGGGGAATTGGGTTAGCCGCTGCACCTTCTGAAATAGAGGCAATGAAAAAACAGATCGAATACAGGGATATGGGGCAAGCTAGGTAGCCACTAAATCCTTGTATTCCAAATTCCTACAAGTAACTAACTCACGCATGGCATCCCTGAAAATGTAAGGATTATTGCGATTATTGAAACGAAACTCGAATTCGTCCAAATAGCGGTCTAAATGCTTTTTACTGATATGGTGGAAGGAACCAATAAGGGAACGCTTCGCTGGCCGCTTCGAGAAAATCCGCAGTATAGCGCGTTTTTTCAGCCCAAGTCGACGTTGATACGCGTGTTCTCGCCCAAATGCTCGGTGAGCAACGCGAGCCACTGGGGAGAAGGCCGGCCATAGGGGCGAAACTTGGTTTGCGAACCGGTGTCGTCGCGATAGAAGATGGCACGATGCTCGCCAAGCCGACCTGCGGCGGGGGAATCGATGAGGCTCGTGGAATCCACGGGACTCATTTGCAGGGCCACGCGGAAATCGATTTCACGCATGGTGAGGCGATCGACAAATCGCATCAGGCTGTTGTGCGAGTCACACCAGATGAGTACATGCACGCCAGTCGCGGGGCCTTCGCGCAAGATTTCGCGGAAGCGTTTGTCGGCGGAGGTGGCATTGCCGTTGGTCGTTCGGGAGAAACTGAAATCTTCTTCGGTGAGTCGTAAGTCACGAATTTGCGCGAGATCGTGAATCACCAAAATACGAGGTTCAAAACTTGTATCCGGACTTTCCTGGCGGCGTTTCACTTCCTGGGCGAGCTCCGTAATGATTCGTGAAGCATCGCGCGGGGCATGGACGGAAACCTTGGCTGGTAAATTGGCGGCGAATTTTTGCCAAGCGCCATGATTGGGAGATTCGGGCCGTGTGCCGTCGAGAATTTCGATGTGGGAGGCGTCACCACTAAGTTGCGCAGCCAATGCTGCCACGGCAGTGGTCAATATGCCGAGTGCCAATGGTTCGTCTTGGCCAACGATCAAGAGGTTGTTACCTCCTTGTCGGCGAAACGTCATCTGTGTTGGTGGTTCGATCCGCACTGCCGAGCCGAGCCAAATCTTTGGCTCGCTGACGGTTTGTTCGCCGTCGGCAGTAAGTAGAGTAATGAGTTGGTCATTCTGCAACGGATCGGCGGGAACATTTCCCTCAAACACGATGGCCGTTTGCGCAGGCAATTCCTCAGCTTGCTGTTTTGCACGGATCTCCGCCAGATATTCTTGGCGCTGCTGATCGGACAGCCAAACCACTTGAAACAGATGATTGCCTTCGACCGTGCCATTCTGATCGTTGTAAATCGCTTCGCCTGGTCGTGAAAGCAATCGAGCCGCCGGGTTGTCATCACTTAAGATCAGATGGGCATCGGCTTCACTGCATTCCAACGCGATCCGCACCGCCATTTGTCCCAAGGTGCTACGAGCAAGCGAATACGCGCCTGACAAGGTTTGTGAACCTAACAGCACGTGCACACCGAAAGCACGGCCTTGCCGCACCAGACGGTCTAATAAGAGCGCCGCATCCTGGGCCAGCTTGTCGTCGGCGACAAAGAGTTCCTGAAACTCATCGATAATCAACAAGACGCGTGGCAAGATTTGTTTTGTCTTCTGTCGAAAGCTCGCCAAATCTTGTACGCCGAGTTCGCGGAACATTTCGCCCCGCTTTTGCAGCTCCGCATCAAGCCGTTCCAACACGCTCACGCCAAATTCACGTTCGCTTTCGATGGCAATCACGCGGGCGTGTGGCAATTCGTGGGTGGCGTAGGTTTTGAATTCCACGCCTTTCTTGAAGTCGACCAGATAAAACTCGACTTCCTGGGGCCTATAGCGGAGCGCAAGATTCGTGACGAGCGCATGGAGCAACGTACTCTTGCCGGAACCCGTTTTGCCCGAAATTAACGCATGCTGGGCCGTGCCGCGTCCGAGTCGCAAGGATTGCAATTCGTTCGCGCCGGCGCGACCAACGGGGACGATCAATTCATTATCACAAGTTTCCGACCAAATTTTGTCGACCGGAGGTGCGACCACGGCAAACGGCACCTCCACGCGACTGGCGGCTCGTGATTCTTGGCCAGCATGGCGTAGCAATTCGTTAAGCTTGTCTTTCGCGGGCAATGATTCAAGCTGCAGCGGAAGTTTCTCAAACAGCGGATACTTCCACTTCAACCGATCCTCGGACCAATCTAAGTGGACCGAACCATTCAAGATGTCCGCGATGCTGAAATCCATCGGCAATTT
Organism: Bythopirellula sp.; assembly: GCF_041737835.1. Taxonomy (NCBI): domain Bacteria; kingdom Pseudomonadati; phylum Planctomycetota; class Planctomycetia; order Pirellulales; family Lacipirellulaceae; genus Bythopirellula; species Bythopirellula sp. Next base: position 78,232 of record NZ_JBGSQY010000046.1, read on the forward strand.
GACGGAAGTGTCGATATGCATCAATGTGAACACGCCGCACTTCGGGCCAGTCGTGGCAATGGTCTTGAGTTTGCGAATCGCGGCGTCGCTCAATCCGCCGGGGAAGTTCGCAACCACGAGGACATGATAAGGCTCGGACACTTCGCCAGCTTGGGCATTGTATTCATCGATCGTGGCGAATTCGTTGCGCAGATATTTTTGGACGACCCGTTCCATGTGATCGGACAACAATGCGAGCCGCTCTTCGATTTGTCGCGGGTCGGTCCAAATCCGTTTGCCGACAAGTTGTTCATCGTGATCGGCCAGATGCATAAAGCCTGCGAAATTTTGCCCTAAGGCCATGGGGTCGATGATGGTGAAACGCAATTTCCCCGCAGGGACGGCCGTTAAGAAGCGAAACATCATGAGCTTCAACAACTCGGCGGCTACGGCGCGTCCTGGTCCATCGGCCGTGATCACCATGCGCGGATGCTCATGGAGCGACATCCACGTGGGAAGGGCGAGCTGAGTTTGTGCGGGAACGAGTTGCGGATCTTGGGAAACGCCATTTTTGACGGCTTGCAGAGGCAACTGGCAGCGACCGAATTGAATCACGGGAGGAATCGATTTTGGTCGTGGCCATTCTTGCCAGTCGGCATCGTTCCAATCAGGGAAAAATCGATCGCAGGCCGTTTGCATGGCAGCAAGCTCACCGGCAACCTCTTGAAAGCCAGCATGCCAGCGATTTGCCATCTGCTCCCATTCGGTAGCATGCTGTGCTTTGGCTGTGGTCGTGCGGTTTGAATATCGAGTTTCATTCGCTTGCCAGGCTGCTTGCCGATCGGTGGCGAGTTGATCTAACAATGGTGGATACTTTTCATCGACAGCCGTCAAAACGGATAGATGCCGAGCTTGGGCTTCGGCCAGCCGCGCGTCGAAACGCTGTTGTGTTTGAGCGAGCAGTTCAGCTTTTTTAACGTCGGCTTCGGCGAGGGTTTTGTCTCGCTCGTCCTGTGCGGCTACCAGATCGTGTTGCTTGCGCTGATGAATTGCTTCGGCTTCAAGTCGACTGCGATTTTGTGCTCCCTGCCAGGCTGAGGTCTCCAAACGCCTGGCAATCGCCAAGTTCTGTTTGATCCGAGAAAATTGATCGAGAGACTGCTTAACCGCCCGCGGCTTGAGCAACAAATAACCGCCGCCAGCGAGTAGTGTTCCCGCCACGATGGCTCCCAAGGACGTACTAACTAGTGAAAGCCCTGAGAAGAATACCATTGGCAAAAATATCGCGATGATTGCCAGAGCCAACCAGATAAAGACACGATTCCCTTCGAGCAGCAATGCAGGCAATGTCTGCGCTTGAAGATCGATGACCGAGCGTTGTAACTCGCTGACCGACGCCTGAAGTTGTTCCTCGGCGTTCTCTACCTTGGTGGATTCTTGAGTGGGAATCTCACTTGAAACTGCGTCAGCAAATTTGCTGAGATTGCGCATCGCAAGCAATGTGAGAGCGTCGCGTTCGAGTGCGTCGACTTGCAGCTTGCGTGTGTGGATCCGCTTACCGGCTTGATCCAACGCTTGTTGTGGCGCGTCTTTGGAGGCGTCGAAGACGGCCATCGCTTCCCACTGTTTTTCCTTGTGTTTGCGTTCCTGCATCAACGCATGCTGGCTGTGGTCGGCCGCGATTTGATTTTGCTCGGCCTCGAGCTTGGCCGTGTATTCCGTCTTGGCATCACGCAGCTCCTGTCCCGCCGCGAGCTTGGCATTTGCGAAGTCGTTCTCCAAACTGCGACGTTTTTCCGTAAAGTCCTTGGTTAGCTTGTTGAGTGTGGTTTGATGTTCTTTTTCCGCCGCGACTAGTTCTGTAGTCAGGGTCGTTGCCAAACGTGATTCTTCTGCGGCGCGCGCATCAGCCAACTGCTGCAAGTATTGCATCAGCTCCAATTCGCGGCGGGTGGAAAGTTGCACGTCAGTCACGCTGGTTGGTAGTCCTTCAATAGTTCTTCTATTCGTTACATTCACGTTCAATGCGGCCCAGCAGGTCGCGCATCCGATTGACCGCGTCGATGGTCATGCGGCCTGACGGAATCAGTGGATCGAGATGTTGCTCGGCAAACTGGCGGCTCACGCCGTCGTTCCACGATTCGCAAGTGACGTGCCAGGCAAGCTGCAAATCCTTCAGAGCGCTGTGCAATTGAGCGGCACTGGTATCAAGATCGATGCGTCGCATGATATTTACTCGGGTTGGTTCGGTATCGGTAGGATTGGGCTCGGCTCATACGATTCGGGGGGGCGTTCGATCGTGTAACCTTCAATTCTCCTGATAATCAAACTTAACTTAGCTCGGGCGGCTGGTAGATCAGTCTCCAGTAGCCTGCGTAAATGGCCAAGGCGGCCTTCATACTCATATTGCTCATGTTGCAACACGCCTCGCCAGTGACGGACTAAGTCGCGTTTTTCACGGCAATATTCCCAACGTTGCTGGGCGGTTTTCAAGACGGCTCTCTCTTCTCGGCAGGATGGTTTTTCCCCCGCGATGGGGAAAATCAAACAGCGCTCCAAATCAAGCTTGGCTTGATGCACGGCATCGGCTGCGTCTTTTTCTTGTTGTTGCCAATAGCGAGGGCAAGCGTGATCAAGCCAATCGGTCGCACGATTGAGTTCGCTTGATAGCGTGTCGAGGGCGCTACGCACGCGCTGCTCAAATTCGGCGAGCGACGCGCGAAAGCGTTCAATCGCTGCCACCGAACGGACTTGAGCGGGTCCCGACATGCTTGTTCTCAATTGGGGAATGATAACTGGAGGAGGCTTATTTTTGCTGCAAATATTCTTCGATGCGTTCGGCCTTTCGGAGCAGAAACGGCGCATATTCGCGCGAGGCTTCAATCGACCGCGCGATGAGCTTAAGGTGGTGCTCAAACTCTTCGGCGAATTTGTGGTGTTCTTGATCCCGCCAACTGCTGTTGAGTCCGTGCAATTGGCTGGCGAGCGTGTTCACGCGATCTTCGAGTTCGTTGCTGAACTGGGAGAGCTGATGAGCAAACCGCCGCAACTCGGCGGGATCGACAATGGCTTGGGACATGGGGAGCCCTCCAGCGGTTAAGACAGTTGACAAGGATTTTCAAACACCAAGCCGATGCGACAAGTTTCGACAGCACAAGCTGTCGGCGACCGTGGTTGGAATCCTTGAGCGTGGTTTCCTGATCGCTGTGCGCGCACGACGACCAACATTCTCCCCATCACTATTCAGTTTAGTCGGCTGGGTAGGAGCGGTAAAGCAAACGCAAATCAGGAGTTAGGATGGGCGTGAGCAGACGGTATAGTCGGCACAGGACGAATAATCCTAATGAAAAACGGCCGAATCCCCCGCCGTGACTGCCGAGTTTTCGAGCCGTCGTTTGTAATTGGGATCGATCTTCGCCAATTCCTCGGAGGTAGCCCCCACGGTTGCGTGAATCTGTTCGTCGGTGTGGAGGCTTGTAATGAAGAAACGCAATCGGGCTGCGCTCTCTTCGACGGCCGGATACATAATTGGCTGCACGTTGATACCGCGCTCGAAGAGCGCGTGCGCCAGCCGGAGCGCATTCTGCGAGTTGCCAGTAATCACAGGTACGACGGGCGTATTGTTACCAAGGCCGGTGTCGAGCCGCGCATCCTTAGCAAGCTGCAGGAACAGGCGCGAGTTGTGCCCGAGTTTGTGAACGCGCTCGGGCTCTTTTTGCAGCAGTCGTAGCGACGCGAGTGCTGCCGCGGTGCTTGGCGGCGGAAGTCCCACGCTATACACAAAGCCCGGCGCCGTGTATTTGAGATATTGAACAAGTTCCTTGGATGCGGCGATATACCCGCCCGCACTACCGAAGGATTTGCTCAAAGTGCCCATCCACATATCGACATCGCGGGGATTGATGTCGAAGTATTCGGACATACCCTTACCGTGCAGACCCATTGTTCCCATCGAGTGGGCTTCGTCGACCATCAAGAAAGTTTTATGACGCTTCTTAAGTTCAACGAACTTGGGGAGGTCGGGGTAATCGCCGTCCATGCTGTACACGCCTTCGAGGACGATCAGCACTTTGCGATATTCGTGGCGAAGCTCGGTGAGTATCTCGTCGCAAGCTTGCCAATCATTATGCGGGAAGGGCCGACGACGTGCACCGGAGCTCATGGCACCATGCAAGATACTGTTGTGTGACAGTGCGTCATGCAAAATCATGTCACCGGGGCCAAACAAGTGACTAATCGTCGTTTCGTTGGTCGAATAGCCGCCGATGTAGACAATTGAGTCGTCCGTGCCAATAAATTCGGCCAGTGCCCGCTCAAGCTCAACATGGATTGTCTTCTGACCCGAGACCAATCTGCTCGCCGAGACGCTCGTGCCGAACTTGGCGGTGGCTTCCTGAACAGCGTTGATAACCACGGGGTCGCCAGACATGCCGATGTAGTTATAGCTGCTGAAGTTGATGTACTCTTTGCCACCAATTTGCGCTCGGTCGTTGGTGATGCCCTGATGCACGTTGAAAAAGGGAATGGGCAGACCGGTGCTTTGGGCCATGCGGAAGTTTTCCTGAAGTCGCATATATTCAGGCGACTTAGGAAAGTCATAATCCTCATCGGGAACGACGTAGTCAGAGGGTTTTGGTGCCCGCCGTTTCGTCCCGCCCCCCATATATTGCTGGATCGCTTCGACGACCTCCCCGCAGGTTTCCATTGAGGGGAGCACCGATTCGGGGAAACGTCCTCCGAAGGCCTCTTCGAGCGAAGCGACGATTTCCATCCGTTCGAGTGAATCGAGACCCAACTCAAGAATGTTGGAATCCCAATCCAAACCGCCGACTCGCTCGCGACCAATTTGGCGGACCTTGGCATAAACGATTTCTGCGATTTCGGCCGTTTGTCCGACGGGAATCTTCCCCGCAGGTTTAGACGGTGTGGGTTTCTCGGTAACAGCCGAGCCATTAAGTGCAGCGGGCTTCTCGTGTTCGAGTCGCTTTTCACGAACATCGCCCTCTTCAACCCAATCCGATTCTTCCCCGCGTTCACGGCGCACTGAAGGAGCGACCACCACGTCTCCCGACTCCACTGACCAAGTAGCTACCGCGGCGAGGGTGCCGGCGAGATAGCCATCGCGGCAGGCGTGACGTTGAATTTTGCCGCTGGAAGTCTTGGGAATGCTGCTTACCTTAATTAGCACAACGGCCGAGACGGGAATATCGTGTGTGAGTGAGACTCGCTTGCGAATCGCCTGGGTGATTTCAGCAAAATCGAGATCGCGGCGGCGCACCGTTTCTTGGACGATCACCAGTTGTTCGTTGCCTTCATCACCCACGACAATCGCAGCGCCTCCGCTGGGAACCACGTCGGGATGAGCCGCCTGAACAGTGTCTTCAATATCTTGGGGATAGTGATTCACGCCGCGGATGATGATCAAGTCTTTCAAACGGCCCGTGACGAATAGCTCGCCATCGAGCAGAAAGCCCAAGTCACCCGTTCGTAAGAACGGCCCACGACCATCGTCGAGACGTGCCTGGAAGACTTGCTTGGTGAGATCATCGCGTTTCCAATATCCTTGCGCGACGCTGGGGCCAGAAACCCAGATCTCTCCCACGCGGCCATTGCCCAGATTGGCAAAGGTTTCGGGATCGGCAATCACGATCTGTTGATCGAGCAGATTGCCGCCGCTGCCAACCAGCATGCGCGAACCTTCGGCACCAGGCTTGGTTTCGACAACCAAATTCTTTTCGAGGTTGGCGACATCAAACGAGTGAATTTCCGGCGGCGATTGCTTGTAGCCACCCGTGACGATCAGCGTTGCTTCGGCCAAACCATAGCACGGATAAAACGCTTCGCGACGGAAACCGCATTCCGCGAAGGCGGCGCTGAAGCGTTCGATGGTTTCCGCACGAACAGGTTCGGCTCCATTGAAAGCCAGCGTCCAGCGGCTTAAATCGAGCGTTTTCTTTTGTTCGGCTGTGACTTTCTCTGCACAGAGGTCATACGCGAAATTTGGCCCGCCGGAGATAGTGGCGCCCGTTTGCGAGAGGATTTGTAGCCATCTCACTGGTTTCTGCAAGAAGTGGGTCGGCGAGAACAGAGTGTTGGCTTTGCCCATGTAGAGTGGCTGGAGAATACCACCGATGAGCCCCATGTCGTGATAAAGCGGCAACCAGAAGCAGCCGTTACCCGAGCGTGTGTGCTCGAAGGCATAGGCAATCATTGCCGAATTGTGCATCAGGTTGGCATGCGACAGCATGACCCCCTTGGGCGTGCCAGTCGAACCCGACGTGTATTGCAGGAAGGCGAGTGTCTCGCCATGCACATCGGGGCGTCGCCAATTATTGGCCAAGTCTTCGTTCCATTGGTCCGTCGCCCGCCAACGAAGTTGCTGAAGCGCGGGCGTATCGCCAATCATCGTTTGTACGCGTTCAAGCACGTCGACCGTTGTCAGTGCGATCTTGGCTTCGGCGTCGTTGGCAATCGAATCGATTCGCGCCATGTTGCGATTGCGACGCGGGGGATAGGCGGGGACCGCCGTCACGCCAGCGTAGAGGCAACCAAAAAACGCGGCGACAAAATCCAGCCCAGAAGGATACAGCAGCAGTGCGCGTTCACCTTCCAGATCAAGCGATTGCAACGAGGCAGCGATGGCTCGTGCTTTGCGGTCGAGGTCGGCATAAGTCCATTCAACGGTTTCCCGCTCACCGTCGACGACAAATCGGAAACCGACGTCATCCCCTTGATGGAGTGCGCGGTGCTGGAGGAGCTCCAGCAGATTCGCGGGACCAAAAAACGAACCGGGAAGATGATCGAGGTGCACGGTTGCTACCAATTTCTTGAACTTACCAGACAGCGTGTCAGCAGGCCATTAAGCTTGTTACCAGCATAGTGGCCACCCACAATGTGCTGAGCGGAACTTGAACCGAGTTGTTACCGATGCCTGTTGTCTCCAGACCTCGCCAAAGCGGTTGATGCGGGCTGCGGGGAGTAAGGCGGGTGCCATACGCAGTGCATGGCGGCAATCCGTAAACTGCAACCACGCCAATAACCGCTGTACCGGCGAGAAAACCAAACCACTATTGTAAAGGGCCTGCATGGTCTACGCACCCCCTGCCGGGGGTAAATCCGAAGTGCCGTATTTACAAGGTTTTTTGGACAATCATGACCTTTCAATCGGCACTGTTCGCCTGTAGTAGCAAGCCAATCCTAGCTATGTTGTCGGATTGCCATGATCCCCACCGGATATTCCATAAGGCCAGCTCGCCATGGATATCGTGATCCGGTTGCCTCACATGTCGAGCTTACGGGAATGACAAAATCGTCAGGTTCGCCAGAGGTTAACACCGCCGTCCCCCAATGCAAGTTGATCGGTAACCGGTAACTTTGACAAGCCTTAACGTATTTACAGCCAAGTTCTGCGATTTTTCCGCACGACTTTTTCGCGGGAAATAGCAGAAGACTTGCTGGTTATCGCAGCAGCAATGATAATGAAGAAGAAGTTAATGATCTTGATCTCACGCTTGATCGTATAAGGAACACAATTTTGCTTACTGAAAACGAAGTCTCCCGAAGCTGGGGCCGGCTCTTCAAGAATGGCCTTTCACCAGAGGTCTTTGAGAATGCCGAAGTCTTGCTCAACGAATTACGGCCCGAAAGTCCTTTGCGCCATCGTTTGGAAGGCGAGCTTGGCGAGCTGCGTAAATTGCATACTGCGCAGATCAAGGCCTAGATTTTTGTAGGGCGATTAAACGCTTAATGCTGGCGATTTCGCGAGTCGAAATCTACCAGCATTTTTATTGCGCGTAATCTTTGGTGCGCAATAAAAAACCCCGGGCTTGCGCCCGGGGCTATTGTATTTGCAAATCAAATATTTGGTTAGTAAACCACGTCGAAGCCAAAGTTCACGCCGTTGATGAAGATTTCTTGCGTATCAGCACCCTCTCGAAATCCCATGTTTGGCAGTTCGTATTTCACCTGTTGGGCAGCACGGCGAATGTTGTCGACAAATATCGCCGTGTACCCCAAGTTGAGTGAAAGGGCACGGCTAATTTGATAGCTGCCAGTGACACGCATTTCAGCGGTTGGCGAAAAGTCATTATCTTGTTGTCCGTGCGAGGCAACCGTAGGCCCATAATAAAGAGCGCGATTGTATTGACCAGGAACCAAGTCTTGGCCCAAGGCAGCGTCTTGCTCCATGTTCATGATATTATAAGCAAACATGAAACGTCCGCTCCAATCGAGTTGGAAGCGATTTTTCTGATGCATCCATTTCAGAGAAAGTTGGGGTCCTACCAGATTATTGTCGATTTGTGTGTCCCAGAAACTTTGGCCCATTGTTCCGCCGAAGCCGGTCACGTCATACTTGTCGCGAAGCCTTAAGTATCTCACGCCATAACCGAACTCAACAACGTTGTTTTGGTTCTTGACCATGCGGTGGCGATTGTCCAAACGGTGAGATTTCATCAATTCAATACCGTCAGACTTTGTGCTATTTCTAACGTTTAAGAATTGGAAGCTCGTTGGCAAAGTAACGATGTCATCGAAGTCACCGCGTAGGTCACCTAGGAAAAAAGTGTCTGGTTCACGGCCTGGATCATCTAGGTCGTAACCGTCCGGACCAAATTGCCCGTCGGCGTCAATATCATCAGCAAGGCCATCAGGAGCAAATGGCCCTCCGATAGGTCCCACAACATCGATAAAGCCTCGAAACAAGTTTTGAGGATCATCAAACACAACTAGCACGGATCCATAGATTTCATCCTGTGTTTCAAGCCCATAGGACTGTCCTGCGTTGGCCTCAGGGCCATCAAGAATACCTACTGACCATGTGGTTTCATCTTGATAAACACCGAACTCATAACGCTCGCCCCAGGCAAATTCAGCGCGAGGAGGGCCGCTATTGATACCACTACTAAACAGTGGAACAGGAATGCTTACGGGCGTTAGAACCGATGTTGGCGGCAAAGCACCTCCCCAAAATCCCGTCAAGAAATTACGGAACGGAGCTAACGATCCCCCACCAGTAGTTCCAGGGCCTGTATTTTCGCTGCCGACGGTGACCCGTTCGCCAGTCGTGGCCCAGCTCAACTTATCAAAGTTGAAGAAGTACCCATTGGGTTGCTGAATGGGCAGATTCTCGAAATCGAAATCCACCGGCGAGAAGAACTGCAAGTCGTGGTCTGTATTATCCACGTACACGCTTGTGTCCTTCATGTCATAGTATTCGTCGGCGAGCAGCCGGTCGGTTCCCGCAGCCATCAGCAAGCCGGCGGCCAAACACTTCGAGAACCATTTCGAGATTGATGGAGCGGTCATACTTCCCACTACCCTTGTCGCAGGCACCCTGTTAGAGGTGCAGTTTCGTTGGTCCTGGTCCTACCTCGAGGACCCAAACGGACGATCTGTGCTGGTAGTATCGGAAACGCGGGTCGTGAGGGTTGAGTAAGTTCGGTAAAGTCTGACGAAAATAACGATTCTTCTGCTGCTTTCTGCTAGCGGTATTTGTTTGCCCGTGGCGTGGCGGATATACTTCCTCGATACTCGGCGCCCGGTTTCGGCAGCTTATTAACTAAGGATGTTGCGTTGATAAAGCCATTCATCTGCTTAAAACTTGTTGGTTTTCTCTTGCTAGCGACTCTTATGAACAGGTCGGTGGCAAAAGAGCCAATTTCAGAAACAAAGTCTGATCTTGGTACTGAGTGGGTCCGGTTTACCAAAGATAAAGACGGCAACCCGCAGGCTTTGGAAATCGCTATCGTCCGCTACGTGCCAGCACGGGTCGCAGCACAATTCGCAGGTAAGACCAAAGAAGGGACTTTGCCCAACGCACGGCAGTATGTTGACTTAATCGGAGCCGTCCATGTGGGAGACAAAGACTACTACGAAGGGCTAAACCGCCATTTCCGCCAGTATCAGGCCCTACTTTACGAGTTGGTCGCACCCGAAGGAACCCGGGTTGAACGAGGGCGAGGCACTTCAAATCTCCATCCCGTGGGAGCCATGCAAAACGGCATTAAGTCAATGCTTGAGCTTGAGCATCAACTAGAAATGGTGGATTACACGCGACCCAACTTCGTTCATGCCGACATGTCACCCGAGGAATTTGGCGAATCGATGACTGCCCGCGACGAAAGTTTCATGCAGATGTACATGCGGATGGCGGGGCAAGCGATTGCCGAACAGTCGGGCGATCCGAGCCAAGGCTTCATGATGAATTTAGATTTGCTCTCCGCGATGGCTTCCGAGAACAAAGCTTTGAAGCTCAAAACCACCATTGCCAAACAGTTTGCCTCGATGGAATCGATGCTGTCAGGAATGTCCGGCCCTGAGGGGTCCACGTTGATCACCGAGCGTAATAAAACAGCCCTCGACGTCCTACGCAAGCAGCAAAAGGCTGGCAAACGTAAGATCGGCATCTTCTATGGAGCAGGACATCTCAACGACATGCACGAGCGTTTGATTAAAGATTTTGGCATGCAGCCCGTGGGGATCACCTGGGTCGAGGCGTGGGATTTGCGGGAAAAGTAAGACTTTTGTAACCCCACCCGCACTTTCGGGCCCCCCCGTTCTTTGCTAAACTCAGGGGCTATTTCGCATGCAATCACGCCAAAAGGGAGATCACAATGGCCAAACCTGGTCGTAAAGTCAAAAAAGCCAATCACGGCAAGCGCCCCGCCTGCAGCCGGCCACGCAAGAGCCGTCGTCAAAAGGTCCGCACCTAAGCCACTGCTGGTAGCCTCTGAGTCTCTGCAGCTAAGGAACGATCAATCGTGGCTGGCAAAGAGTGGATCGTTGACCCCGACGTGCTCGATTATTCCCACATCGTGGCGGATATCGATGCCATTCGGCAGATCAATTCGCAGCGCGGCGATATGGAGCATTTGACCGCTATCGTCTACGACGATGGTGAGAATAACGTCTGCGCCGGCTACTTAGACGTCTCGGACAAGGAATTCTGGATTCCAGGCCACATGCCGGGCGCTCCGTTGATGCCAGGCGTCATTATCTGTGAGGCCGCTGCCCAGGTTTGCTCCTATCACGCGCTGAAGCACGATTTGTTGGGGTGCGACATCATGGGATTCGGTGGCCTCAGCGACGTAAAATTTCGCGGGGCAGTTCTCCCCGGGGATCGTCTGACCGTTTCCTGCATGCTCACCAAGATGCGGCGCGGCAGCATCGTGGTCAGCCGCTTTCAAGCGTTTGTCGGCAAGTCGGTCGTGTGCGACGGTGAGATTCGTGGCATCCCGCTTTGGAAAGAAGACATTCGCAAACTCGCCCAGCGTGAAGTTTAGACATGGGCCGGCGCGCATTACCCAAAGTTGATCCGCAGCTAGACTACTCGCGTAATTTCCGCACGCTCGAAGAGTTGCCGCAGCCGTGGAATCCCGTGGAACTTTTTGGCCGTGAGGCCCCACTTGAAGTGGAAGTCGGCAGCGGGAAAGGTCTGTTTCTACAAACAGCGGCGGCCCATTGTCCCGAGCACAACTTTTTGGGGATTGAAGTCGCCCATAAGTATGCTCGCTTCATCGCGGCTCGATTGGCCAAGCGAGATCTACATAACGCCATCGCCGTGCAAGGGGATGGGTTGCGTTTGTTTCGCGAAATGATTCCCAGCGATTCCCTCGCCGCGGTGCATGTTTATTTCCCCGATCCTTGGTGGAAGAAGCGCCATCACAAACGCCGCGTTCTTAATGAAGAATTTTTGCGCGATGTTCATCGAACATTAAAACCCGGTGGCCGATTTCATTTTTGGACCGACGTGAAAGATTATTTCGATGCCACGCTGGAACTGATGACTGAAATGGGGCAGTTCGGCGCTCCACTCGACGTGGCTGAAAAACCGCCTGAACATGCACTCGACTACCGCACGCATTTCGAGCGTCGCACGCGCTTGAAGGATGAACCCGTTTACCGCTCTGAATTTGTGAAGTAACAATCACAAATTATCTAACCAGTCGCGACTTCGTAGGTCCGCACGGGATCAGGACCACCTGCGGCGGAGCTTGCCAGCGCGATACTATAGAGCTTTTGTCCGCAAGGTGTGGGATAGTCTCCGGTAATGCACGCTCGACATAACTGGTTAGCGGGCTTGGCCACGGCGCGAGCGATGGATTCCACGGGCAGAAATCGCAGTGAGTTTGCTCCCAAATCGTTGGCCATGGCCGTGAACATTTCTTCGTCGCTGCGGCCTGTTTGCATAAATGCAGGTGCGAAGAGCTCGCCGATGGTCGACATATCGATGCCGTAGAAACAAGGGGCAATAATCGGTGGGCAGGCAACCCGGACATGAATCTCACGCGCACGTCCGACTTCACGAATTTTTGTGATAAGGACACGCATTGTTGTTGAGCGGACAATCGAATCTTCGACTAAGATCACCCGTTTTCCCGCCAGAACTTCAGGAAGCGGCGTGTATTTGACCGAAGCCTTGGCCACGCGGTCGCCGCTGCCTTCGATAAATGTGCGGCCCGAATAGCGATTCCGAATCAAGCCTTCGATACTCGGCACACCCAACTGAAATGCCATCGAATCCGCGGCTGCCTTGCTGGTGTCGGGGACTGGCACGACGATCGTGTCTTCATCAATCGTCAAATCTTCCATACGGGCGAGCTCTTCACCCAAGGCTTTGCGAGCTAAATAGACACTGCGGTCGTCAAGTGTACTCGCGACATTCGAGAAATAAATCCATTCAAAGAAACAGTGGGCGCGCTGAGTTTCATCCGAAAAGCGTTCGATTTCGATGCCGCGTTCGCTGACGGTGATCGCTTCGCCAGGTTCCAGAGGGCGGACCGACTTGGATTGAAAACCCAGATTCACAAGGGCTACGCTTTCGCTGGCCGCGGCGAATAGCGGACCCTCGATGGCATAGCACATTGGCTTCACGCCCAAGGGATCGCGGGCAATAAGCATTTCACCTTGAGCATTCAGAATCGCCAAGCTGTAGGCCCCGTCGAAACGGGTGGCGATGTTCCGCATCACTTCAATGAGAGGCAAGCGACTGTCACCCGACAGTTCGCGACTGATCTCGTGCATGATAATTTCGGTGTCGGTCGTTCGCGCGAGATGATGATCATCTTCGGCGAGCAATTTGTCGCGAAGTTGGGCGTAGTTGGCAAGCTGACCGTTAAAAGCAAAGGCAAACCATTTATGCTTTTGGAGGTGATGCCGTTCAAACGGTTGGGCATAGCTGCAATCTTCGCCGCCACAGGTGGCATAGCGCACATGTCCAATGGCCGCGCGCCCCGCATATTCCCGCATCAAGCTCTCAGCCTTGCCGCGATGGTTCAGCCGAAACGCTTCGTTGACCGTTCCCAGCTTGCGGTACGTGTCGATTAACTGATTGCGATGCGGAGAGAATGTCGTCATTCCTGCCGAAAGCTGACCGCGATTTTGAATGTCGAGTAGCATTCGTGGCATAAGCCGAGAAGCTTCCTCGGGCCCTTGGGAAGGGCATAACGGGCTCACTTCACGACCGGGGAGGTGATAAATGGCCGCGACGCCGCACTCGTGGTGTAATTCGCTCATGAAGAAGGCCTGGGGCCGATTGGGTGAGGGAGAATCCGTTCGTAGCCCTAAATTTTACGTTGCGGCGGGCAAACACTCAACGGCCCAGTGCTTTGCCACTTTACCGCCCGTTTAGCGTTCTTCACATCATGCGCAAATCTATTGCATAAGAAAAGTGAGCAAGTTGCGCAGATCCTCAACCGTTAAGCTCTTCTCTAATCCCGCGGGCATAATCGACGATTTTGAAGGTTCGCGATGGGTGATCGCTTCGCTTTCTAACTCGAATTCCTTGCCAGCCGTATCGGCGTAAGGTTCTACGCCATCGTCGCCCCCCTTGGGCAATCTTTGCCCAACATGAGTTTTGCCGTCGTCGGTGACGAGAATCCAAGTCTCATAATGCGGTGCAACTTCGCGACTCGGATCGAGAATCGATGTGATAACCCGCTCCCGCGAATTGGAAGCGGCGAGATTTGTTAGATCCGGGCCAATGTTGCCCCCCCGACCACTGTGACGATGGCACGCACTGCATCTTGGTCCTACGTCACTAAAAAAGAGTCGGCGGCCTGAATCGACATTACCTGGGGCAGCGAGGAGCTTGACCCATGCGTCAACGTCCCCAGCGTCGGGCTGCTCATCGAATTTGGCTGGACTAAGACCGCTCAGCCGCAGAATTCGCTGGGCTTCTTTGGCACGGCTGTTAGTCCCTGCGGCATACGTTTCCAACAGCTTTCGATGCTCTTCAGCCACCGAAGCCAAGCCTGCCAAGGCTTCGACTCTCACGGCATCACTCAAATTGGGATCTTCGGCGATCTTGACGAGCGAAGGAAATCGTTCCGAATTGGTCTGTTGGGCCAGCGTGCGAGCTGCGGCGATTTGCAATGGTTCGTAAGTGTTCTGCACCAACTCTGCTAGCGTATCTAGCGTCAGATCTTTGTAATCTGGTGACATAAGATTCAAAGCTAAGGTTTTAACTTCAGAACTCCGCTTGGAGTTACGTAACTCACGAGCCAGCAATCCGTCGGAAATTCCGGTATGACGCTGCTCCTGTTCGCGGCTGAGCCAATCAATCGTTGCCAACACGGCGAGGAAATAACGCTCGCTCGGCTGAGGCGTGTCCAGAAGCTTTTCCACATCAGGCAACAACTCGGTGAGATGTTCCTCGGCGACCCAACGAAGCGCAAAGAGCCGCACATTGGGGTCAGGGTTATTCAGTTGCTTGCGAAGAAGTTCAACCAACTCAGCATGGGGAGTCACTTTGTTCCAGCGAGTCTCGTGCAATTCCGCCAGCGCGGCTATTCGGGCCGCCGGAGGTTTAGCTGTAAGCGGTTTGAAGTCAGTCTTCATGGCTGGCGGCAATTCTAAACGCCAAATTCGCCCTTTCCCGTGAACCGGGTAACTGCGATCGACCCAATCTGCAAACCACAATGAACCATCCGGTGCGACTGCCATACCCGTGGGACGAAAGTCAGCATCGCCTTGTACGACGATTGTCCGCTCGGCTGAATAAGTGCCATTCAATTGCGGCGTTAATTTGTAGCGCTCGATGCGATAGTCGCCCCAACTTGTGACCCATAGGTAACCACGATGAAAAACAACCGCCGTGGGTGCTTCTCCAGTTCCGCAAATCATGGGGAACGTGCCAGGCAGTTCTCCATTCCAAGCTTGCAGAGGATGCACCCCTGCCCTGCCATATTCAAAACGGAAACCATAATCCCCTTGGGCTACCACGTCGATCAACCGGCATGGTGGACTCGCGTCGGGGTCGTTATCGACGCAAAATAGTTCTCCTTTGGCGAGGCACAATGAAAAAGGATTCCAGAATCCTTCGGCATATCGTTGGAGATTCGAACCGTCCAGCTGGCAAGTGTAGATCGTGCCGACACCGCCCACGTTTTTGATCGATTTCCCATCACTGCCGACAAGGTCATATTCGACGCCAAAGTTTTCACCCACGCCGAGAAAGAGCTTGTCGCCGGCAACACTGATTCCGCTCAGCGCGTTATGAGGATAGTCGACAGTTGTTTCTAATTGAACGATTTTCTCATTGACATCAGCAACACCATCATCATTTGTATCCCGCAGCAAATGCACGTCGCTGCGTGTTACCAAATAAACATCACCGTTGGGCAGTACGGAGACGTTCATCGCATGGCGAAATCCTTCGGCGAATGTTGTCCAGTGGTCGAGTTGGCCATCGCCATTGGAATCGCTGAACATTCGCAGCCGGTCACCGCTGGGGCCTTCGTAGCTCTCCGTCCGCTGATGCGTGTGTGATTCGACGACTAAAAGTCGCCCCTTCGCATCAAAGGCCATCCCCACCGGCGTGACAATTTCCGGTTCGCGGGCGATTTGCTCAAGCTGACAACCCTCAATAAGAACACGAGGTGGTGCAGCCACAGAAGCCAATGCTGAGAAACCAAACAGAAACGTCAAAACGTAGCGAATCATGGCTTCGAGGCCACCGCTTGATGCACGCACTTAGCGATCTCGGTAAAGGTTTCCAAGAATCGGGCTTCTTCGCCATCTTTACCCATCAGAGTGATGATGTACGGTCTGTCCGCATATTCGACGAGTGCCCATTCGGTGGCCACGCCTGGGATGCCACCCGGTTTGTTGGCGATGGGAATTTCGGCGGGTATCGCTTTGCGAACGGCCGTCGACTTGGGCTTACGCAGGATTGCCAGGACTTCATCGCTCGCGTTAGGGCTGAGAAATTTTCGCTGTGCCAAAGTCTGCATGATCTTGGCGGCCTCGGCGGGCGTGGAAACATTCTCTTCACCCCGCTCGGCAGCAGCCGTGTCCATCATGACGCGGCGCAATCGTGTTCGCGGGCAGCCTAGGGAATCTAGACGTTGATTCACGTTTTCCATGCCGACCAAATCGATAAGCAGATTCGTGGCCGTATTATCACTCAGCACAATCATCATGATGGCCAAATCGCCCGTGCTGATTTGGGAGCCACCGTCGGAGAGTTGCGAAAGGATGCCACTACCACTCACCTGATTACTCTTTGTGATTGGATAGTGCTTGGACCAATCGATCTTGCCGGCTTCCCGTTGGGCGATTGCTTCGAGCAGAATAGGGATTTTGATCGCGCTGGCCTGGGTGAATAGCCGGTCTTCGTTGCGGCTGAACAGCGTCTCGCCATCGACGGTCATAACGTAATATCCGACAAGCCCAGGCACGCCGTCGGCAATTTGTTCTAATTTCTTAGCCGCATCACTCATGCGTGCATTCTCCGCAGTGTGGGCCGGCTTTGTCGAGAGCAAGAAGAACGCCGCGAATATCATCCAGACTTTACGGCTTGGCATTTTCTTTGGCCTTCTCGTCCTGTTTAAAACGCAAGGCCGCCACGAGCGATTCGCCGTAAACTTCCCAGAGTTCTTGCGGATCGCGGCTCGTCTTGCGAGGAAGTTCGAGCGTGATAATCGGCTTCTGCAAAGTTTCGCCGACAAATGATCCCAGCGAACCCGGTAGGCCACCAAGTTTCTTGACCGGAAGTGGACTGACTTTCCCCATCGCCTCGGCCAACGCTTTGGCCGGACCATCGTAATCAATGCACTCCAGCGGTTGGTGGATGCTCACAAGGCGATTCGGAAAGTAACGCATGATCGCTTGTAAGATGGCCCGCGATTCGGGCTCGGACAGCGGCGTGTCGCCGTGCAACTTCACATCGCCTTCTTTCCAGTTGCCGGCGGGAAAGTTGCGGTTGAGATCGATTCCACGAGGATTGAATCGCACGTCTGCCGCCATGCCATCGGGATTGGCCACGGGTATGATCACGACCTGTTTGCCGTCTAATTCTTCAGGGTGAGCTGATAGCCATTCACCAAATGCTGCGACCAATGGCGTACCGGCTGATTCATTGCCGTGGATCGTGGCAATCACCATCAGAATGTCAGAACCCGTTCCATAGACTTGGCACTCGATGTCGCGCCCTTCGGCCGAACGTCCGATGATCGATTTTTCGACTTTAAGTTCCACGGCTTCGCAGCAGACCAAGAAACTCGAATTGACGAACGCAGAAAAAAAGAGGAGTCGGGTCAACGCCATCAAGAAAAGTCCCTTCCAAGTTATTGGGGAAGCTAAGCCGAGGCTTCCACCGCGTGCTCCTGCAAGTCTTCAAGGTCGACGAATTCCAAAGTCGACATGTGCGTCGATTCGAGAACCACGGGCGGGGCCATTCCCGCCTCAAGGGCTTCTTTCCAGCGTGGGGCGCATAAACACCAGCGATCACCTGGTAGCAAGCCGGGGAACTCATACATTGCGTTGGGGGTGCTGAGATCGTTCCCTACTGCTTTGGAAAAGGCCAGAAATTCTTCATTCACTTGGACGCACACGGTGTGCAGTCCCAAATCGTCGCGGCCCGTGCGGCAGCAGCCGTCGCGATAAAAACCCGTAAGTGGGTCAAGGGAACAAGATTGGAGCTCGGTGCCGAGAACGTTCTTGGGCTGATGCATAGTGAAACCTTGGCTGCGAAAAATCGCGATTGATAACTAGTTACTTCCGCCAATTTAATCACCGGTTACAAGCAAAGCCAGTCGCCCCATTCCTTTTAGGGCTCAGATGATTATTATGAGGCTCCTGGCGGCGTTTTATCGTGATCTTCTGAGAGCGTGATTATGGCACTCCGTAAATTGAAAACCGTCGCCGAAGCCATTCCCTACGGGGTTTCCTACGCTTGGTTAAAATACCAGATCCGCTCGCCCGAGCCGCTCCATGAGGAGGCCATCTGGCAAGAAATTACCCGGCCCCTGCCCCCTGCGATTCAATTTGTCCGAGATCATTGGCCCTTGCGGCCACTCCGTTGGGCCCTGCTGCATGCCAAAATGAAGCAGGATCACGTGCTTGGCATCTCCGAGCATTACGACGTTTCGAATGAGTTTTACAAACTCTTCTTGGATAAAAAGTACATGTTCTACACATGTGCCGATTTTCTGCGCGGCGGAGATGAGACCATCGAAGAGGCCCAACAGAATAAAGCCGACTACATTTTAAGATTAATCGATCCCAAGCCGGGCGAGAAAATTCTGGAACTCGGTTGCGGTTGGGGGGCTATGCTCAAACGCATCTACGAGCATACCGGCGACAAGCAGAATCTTTATGGGTTGACGCTATCGAAGGAACAAGTGGCCTATAACATCGATAATAATGGCTTTAATGTGAAGTTCGACGACTTTATCACTTGCGATTATGAGCCGAATTCCTACGACGCGATTTACTCGATTGGTTCTTTTGAGCACGTAAGGCCAAATGAACTAGCACCACTCTCAAAGAAAATTTACGCTGCCCTAAAACCCGGCGGCCGCGCGGTCCACCATTTTTTCTGCCGCGTTCCGCCCCATTTGTTCGCGACGGCGATTTGCTCTCAGATCTATTTCCCTGGATCAATCGGCAGCACCTATAAGGAGCATCTAGACGCATTTGAAGGTGCGGGCTTCAGGGTCGCGCATCGTTCGATTCACGACTATCGCCCGACCCTGCGGGCTTGGTTCGACAATCTGGTTGCCAACCGCGAGCGAGCCCTGCAACTGGTCGATGTCGAAACTTATAATCGCTATGTGACGTTCTTCCCGTCGTCGTGGCGGTATTTTAACGACGGTTATGGAATGCTCGTCCGCTGGGTTTTAAGAAAACCCGCGTGACAGCATCCGCAAATTTCGGCCTAGATGGATAATCTTCAATTTAAGCGGTAAACTGCTTCTCCTAGGGCTAAAATTCAGGGGTTAAACCCGATGCCGAAAGTAATCTGCGCAATTCTATTCGCTATAGGTTCGCTCGCAATCTCAACCGGTCGTGCGACCGATTTCAGTTTGACGGCAACGATTGGCGGGGCCTTCGATCTCGATTTTAACCCTATATCGATCGAGACGGCACTTTCGACCGGTGTTCCGGTCATTTGGCAAGTTGACTTCGCAGTCGCCACGCAGAACCTTTCCTCCGGCGAAGCCGGTTTCGGCAATTTAGGTTTCAGCGTCAGTTTTCAGAATGCTTCCGACGCCTTTGATTTAGGCTGGCAACCAAGAGATGCGAGCAATTCCCTAGATCCGTGGGGCAGCAATGGCTCGCTCTTTGCCTTCAATCTCGATGCAGGGCCTTCCAGTGCCGACGAACATGGGATTTTGGTATCCATCGCGCCGGGCGTTACCAATCCCAGCGATCCACGCTACCAGATTGGGCAGACACTTGGCAGCCCCGATCGTGTCGGCTCATTATTTGTTCGCGACGACTTTTTGGAAAATGCTTCGTTATCCATCGACTTAGCAATGTTCGCCTCGAATACCGTCGAAGGTAAGTTTGCCAACGTGCAAACAGCCTACGGCCAAAACACATTTGTGCTGCCTCGCTTGAATGCGCAGCCATCGCAGTTAGATTTTTCTACGGCGAATGCTCCTCCTGCTCCCGAACTGCCGCCAACACCTGTCTTCGAGCCGCCGGTTGAAGTTCCCACATCTCCAGAACCAATTACACCAACGACTCCTGAAATCGTCGATCCCTTCGTGCCCGACGTTCCGCTGGATCAACCTACAGAAGAACCTGCTCAAGATCCAGAAACCACAAATCCTCCCGAGCAGGGTGCGAATGAAGAAGTTGAATCGGTTCCCGATATCACCTTACCCATTGATGAGACAGAACAAATTATTGACGAGATCGTTATGAGGCCATTCCCAATGCCGATCTTAACGTGGCCTTGGCTGGATTACCCTCTTACAGACTGCTGTACGCTTAGTTTGATCGACTACGTCAATGACTACAGCCCAATCGACATCGCGGAAATTGCTCTTTTCGATGATTTGTCAGAGCTGTCTTTCTTCAACAACGACATTAGTATCGGCGATTTGGCGTATACGTTTAGTTCGACTGCTTATGATCGTTTGCATACAAATTTGCAGATCAATGTTCCTGAGCCAGCATCAATTGTCTTTGTCTTTGCTTTTTTGCTTGGTGCGGGTAGACTGCCTAAGAGATCCTAGCAATCTCTGTGGGAGTTGATGCTATGCGAAACTTGGTTGTGCTAAGCTTGGCAATACTGATATGCCAAGCAACGCTTGTGGATGCTACCGACTTTTCGCTTTTCGCCGAGACAACCTCGGCCTACATCTTACCGGAATATGAGCCAATTTCGCTTGACGATGCCGTGCACTCGTCTGAGTCAATCCTTTGGCAAATTGATTTCAGCATCATGGTGGAAGATGTTTCGCCAAGTGAGATGGGATTTGGAACACTTACATTTGACATTAACCTAGTTAATGCCCTTGATTCCCAAAGTATTGGTTGGGTTGGAGAATATTATCATACGGAAGTCGGTTTTACTCGATACCAAGGATTTGCGTATAATGTTGATTCAGGCGTCGACGTGATGGATTTACGCGACATTTATCTTGAAATTGGCTATGTCTATCCTCCGGTAGGTGGCCGTAATCGGTTAGGCCTAAATGAAAATTATGGTAAGCTACTGATAGGTTCGATTTACATTCAAGATATTGCCGGTGCGGTGTCATCGATATCGGTAGACAATGTCTTGTTCTCGGCGATTCGATATGATGAAACTTTTGTCACACCGCCTCAATCTGCCCAGGGTCAAAGTGTCTTATACCTTCCCAGTACACTGGGCGGATCGAGATTGATACACGTTTCAACCGCTATCCCTGAGCCGCACTCGCTCACACTATTTCTCCTGGCCGCAATCACTCGGCTTCTTGGGCGACGTACTCCAATTTGCTTGCCTGCTAGACGCATGTGATTTACTGCGTACAATCGTGACTTTAACGATCCATCGACCGCAGGCGGGAGCCAGCGGATCCACTTGCATTGAATCCAGGCTAGACCATGTTCAAAGTCAACGAATACTTCGACGGTAAAGTTAAATCCATTGCGTTTCAAACTAAGACCTTGCCCGCGACCGTGGGAGTGATGGCCGTTGGAGAATACGAATTTGGCACGAGTCAAAAGGAAGTCATGACAGTTGTCAGCGGCCAACTGACCGTTAAACTGCCTGGCAGCGATCAGTGGCAAGATTTCCCCGCGGGAAAGTCATTCATCGTGGCCGCGAATGAAAAATTTCAGCTCAAGGTTGCCGAGGAAACGGCCTACCTCTGTACCTACGAGTGAGCGATCGTACTGCCCGGATACACGGCAACGGCCGATCCTTCGGCGAGAAAGACTGATTTTGGTGGTGGAGTTAAGCATTCGTTGAATACCGAGCCATAAACACTTCCAACATCACAGCAAAACTCCGCGTTTGCAGCCAACGAAACCCGCCACGGCGGATGCTCCACGCGATATTCACTTGTTCGTCCATCGCGACGCGCAGTGTAGCCCCAATAGTGTTCGGTGATGAATTCTTCCAAACTACCTACCGCTAGAATTGTTGGAGGCGAGAGTTTGCTAACCTCCAACCGATGCAAACCGCGAGCATCGTTCCAGGCATATTCAACACGTTTAGGGAGTGAGGTAGATTCGTCCAACTCAATCGTGGATCGCATGGGATGCGCCACGAAATTTTCGTCGTAGAGTTTGCGTGCAACCAGTGCGATAGCACGACGGGGGACAATTTCTTTGATAAACGCCACGCCTCTTCGCCAACCCTCGGCTGCACGATGACGGATATAATAACGCAGGTTCACTTCGGGGAAGTTGCGATGCCAAGGAATTGCCAACCCTCGCACGCGTGTATTGCGGTATAAAAACCCAACGATGCTCACAAAGTGCTTGCCGTTGAAATTGTCTAACTCGGTTCCACGGGGCACGAAAGGCGCTAAGATCTTCGGATCGATCTCGTAATTGAGCATCGCCAGATGGAGCCATTCGGTAGTTAAAAAAGGTTTCATGGCGTCGTTGTCAAAGACTACTTGTTCTCCAGCTCTAACCGCACGGATGCTGGTGCTGTAACATAGAGAGAAACAGGAATCCGATCATGCCCAATCGAGTTGAGATACGCTACTGCCGCCAATGCCGTTGGATGCTCCGTTCGGCGTGGATGGCTCAAGAACTGCTCACCACATTTGAGGAAGAACTTGGCGAGGTCGCGCTCTGCCCCGGTATCGGCGGAGTTTTTGAAATTCGCGTCAATGACGAACTCGTTTGGTCGCGCGCGGAGTCAGGGCGTTTCCCAGATATCAAGGAACTGAAGCAGCTCGTGCGGGACAGAGTTTCACCCGAGAAAAACCTAGGTCACAGCGAAAAGAAGGTTTGAGAGTGCCGAATATCGCTTAATATTAAAACGCTTTATTGGCGGACGAATGGTACAAATTCGTCAGCACGCGAGATTCCTTCCGGTAAGACAATCGGATGGAGGATTTCCCGACCATCGATGGATACAATCAGCGTTGCGCGACCCGGGGACAAACGAGGACAGTCACCAGTGATCATTAGTCCTGAGTTGCCGACGTGAGAGACGTTTAGTTGGGCACCGTCTTCATAAATAAGTGTTAGCGAAACATCAGTGGAATAACCGGTCGTTGCCATGATGTACGATAATAAGTTGCTTTTTGAGAACGTGCTTAACTAATGCAAGCGTAAGGGTGCAGAGGTTGAGCGTCAAGACAGCCTGGGCCATGGCTCCGACGGCGCTGTTTGGAAGACTTCGATCCCCTCCGCAGTTAAAGCATTCTACAAACAAGCGAATTACGAAATCGAGTTAGAATGTTATCAAAGGTTGAAACAAGCAGGAGTAAACAAAATCCATGGTTTCAACATCCCCATGCTTGAAGGTTTCGATGACACATTACGAGTGATTGAAATTACCTTTGTAAGATCGCCTTATTTTCTTGACTTTGGAAAAGCAACCACTGACGATCGGCGTAAAGAATATCGCGATCCTCAATTTCTCGCCAAAGCCATTCATTCATGGCAACAAGATTTCGGGGCTAAATGGAAAGAGGTTGCGGCGGTTATTCATTACCTCAAAGACAAACACGAGATACTGTATTTAGATCCGCGACGTGGAAACGTCAATTTCGGTGATGCTGACGATGATGATGATTGGCTAGCCGAGCCTGGGATTGATTATTCAGAATACGAATAACTCTCTAGCCCCGCGTGGCGAGCTAAAAGTAGTGAACAGAGATTGTACCTGCTAATCGTTTTCTTCTTCCTCTTCCACAACACCCATTTCCAATTGCCGCATCTTGCGATAGAGATTCGAGCGGTGCAGCCCGAGTCGTTTGGCGGCCTTACTCATATTGCCGTTTGCTTTCTCGATGGTTTGCTTGATGAATTTCTGCTGAAAATCGTGCGTTGCCGCGGCGAGAGTAGCATTGAAGTCAAATTGCAATGTGTCGCTGACCGCGCCAGCATTGATAAAGGCCAACTCCTCGGCTTCGATGCGATCGCCCGACGTCAGATATGCCAAGCGTTCCATAAGGTTGCGCAGTTCGCGAATATTGCCAGGCCAGGCGTGCTCCAAAAGTCGTTTCTTGGCTGCGATTGTGAACTGAGGGCGATTGCGGCCCATGTTGCGACAAAAGGAATCAAGAAAATAATCGGCTAGCAGAAAGACATCTTCTCCACGTTCACGCAGCGGTGGTAATTCGAGACTTACCACATTAAGACGGAAGAACAAATCCTCGCGGAACCGCTTTTCGCGGACCATCTTGCCCAAATCTTGATTGGTCGCTGCCAGGATTCGCACCTCGGTGTAAATCGGTTGCGAGCCACCCACACGGACGACAGTTTTGTCTTCCAGCACGCGGAGTAATTTTGCTTGGCCGCTCAAGCTCATGTCGCCGATTTCATCAAGAAATAATGTTCCTCCTGAAGCCAGCTCGAACTTCCCTTGGCGAGTTTCTCGGGCATCGGTGAACGCACCTTTTTCATGACCAAAGAGTTCACTTTCAAGCAACGTTTCAGTAAGAGCCGCACAATTGACGGCTATAAACGGCTGCTCTCGGCGACGGCTCAAATAGTGAATCGATCTCGCGACCACCTCCTTACCCGTGCCATTTTCGCCCAGTATAAGAATTGCCAAGTCGGTATCGGCGATCCGACGAATCGTGGAACGGAGTGCCCCGATGGCTGGACTTTCGCCGATGAGTTGCAATCCCCCCGCGGCTTCCTCAACCATTTGTTGATGTTTGGTGAGCAAATCCTCCCATTGCTGAGTGCTCTCAAGCGCAACGGCCGCGTGAGTTGCTAGTTCTGTCAGCGCCTGCTCATCATCGTCTGTGAACAAGCCATTTTTCTTGTTAAGGACTTCAAACGCCCCTAAGCATTGGCCAGGAGGTGATATCAGAGGTACACAAAGTAAGGTTTTGGTTGTGTAGCCGGTTTCTTTGTCGATCACGCGGGCAATTTTGTCGTCATCGACACCGCCACCCACGCGGCGCGGTTCACGCGATTCGACAACTTGGCCAACGATCCCCGTGTTCTCGGGGATGCGTAGTTCCCCACCCTTTTTGATGCCAAGAGCGGGCCTTCCCACGAGCATTTTGTTCGGCTTATCCCAAAGAAAGATGCTGGCCCGATCGGCTCCTAACAATTCCGTCGCCGCTTGAGCCATCGCTTTGAGCAATGACTCCATGCAATCGGATTGCCCCCAGGTATGGGTGATCTCCAAAATTTTCTGGAGTCGAAGGATGCGTTGGGTACGCTGCTGTTGTTCGTCGACAATTTTTAGGGCCGCGGAAAAGTTTCCAAGCAAATCTTTGAAATCGTTGTTCGCAAGATTGCCGCGTATCAGCATGACTTGCTTTTCATCGAGCGGCACGGCGGCAAATTCTTCACTTCGTACCACTCTGAGTTTGTCGAGCGCATCGGCTGCGAGATCAGTGGGTAGCGATCGCGGCATGTCGCCAGCGCTGCCTAGGACATTCCATTCGGGTGGAATTGATTCGACAACCGCCAACCCATGACTGCCGGTCAATTTGACGAGCCAGGGAAGTGCTTCTTTGACAAACTTTTCAACCGAGGAGGCAATGGCAGCTTGCTCTAAGAGAAAGGTCGTAAGCTCTTTATTATTCTTGACTTCTGTTTCCATCTCAAAGCCCTGATGACACCTCGAATGCGGCGTTTGTAATCAATAAAATAGATACTTAGTCAAAGTGACTAAGTAAACATATCCAGTATGTGTCAAAAAAGCAACGATTGTGCGTCAGTATTTTTGGTTGTGTGTATCAAAATGATAAACCCGTGGCGAATGTCGTAGGAAATTGCCCAAATTTCCTGGTTTTAGCCCCCTGTTGGCACTCATGGCTAAGGTGTTATCCTGCGATGCTGGCTCTTTTGAGCCGCAAATCGAGGCACACACCGGCTAATTCAGTAGGACGAGGACGACGTCATGGGCTTATTTACTGGCAAAAAAGGACTTATCACCGGGGTTTTCAACAAGCAGTCCATCGCTTGGGCGATCGCCGACAAGATCATGAGCGAAGGGGGCGAATGTGGCTTTTCCTACATGCCTGACAAGCCTGATGACGAGCGGAAAAAGAACCTCAACCGCATCGATAAGCTCACCGAAGGCAATTCGCAGGTGAAATTTTTGCAGCCGATGGATGTGACCAACGACGAACATCTCTCGGCACTTCGTGATGTTTGCAGTTCCAAGTTGGGCAAAATCGATTTTCTGCTGCACTCGATTGCGTTCGCTCTGCCTGATGATTTGAAGCACGACACGATTCTGACCAGCCGAGCTGGTTTCAAGTTGGCGATGGAAATCAGCGCCTACAGCTTGATCGCCTTGTCGAATGCCATGCAGCCTGTGCTCAACGATGGGGCCAGCATCCTGACCCTCACCTACTATGGTGGCGAAAAAACCGTTCCGGGTTACAACGTTATGGGTGTTTGCAAGGCAGCCCTTGATTCGATCGTCAAATACTTGGCCTACGACCTGGGCCCCCGTGGCATTCGCGTCAATGCTCTCAGTGCTGGTCCATTGCAGACCATCTCTGGTCGTGGTGCGGGCGTCGAAGAAATGCTTGGTTTATACGAGGCCATGGCTCCCTTGGGACGCAACATCACGCACGAAGAAGCGGGCAACTGCGGCGCGTTCTTGCTCTCCGACATGTCTGCCGGGGTGACGTCGGAAATCCTGCATCTCGATGGCGGTTACAACGCCATGGGCTCACCCGGTCGATTGATTGATCGTATCAAGGCGGCGCAAGCCACTTGATCGTTTTCGGGCCTGATCGCTAGCGAATCATAGCTAGCATGCCAGGAATTCTGCGGAATTTACTCTAGGTGTTTCCGCGCGCGGTCTGTAAATTTTGCAAAGTCATCGCGACGAATTACTCGTGCGATGACGACCCCGCAGAATTGATTCGCCCCCAAGATCCCAGTTCCTTGCTGATTCGGCGAATAAGCGTTTGAGTTGTGCAGAGTTGGTCCGCCGTTTGCATGCTCACGTTTCGCCTGAGTATTTTGCTCTAGGACATGGATCGTCCTTCAACCCCGCACAGGTTTGAGCATGGAAGCTCCCCTTTTTGGGACTAATGGTCGTTGCGCCATTAAGTTCTTGTTATCACTCGTACTTCTCGCCATCGTTCATTGCGCTGCGCAGGCCGGCGCAGGGTATCGAACCCAAAACTTCACGGTGGATGCGCCCACGCCACAATTGGCGAAAGAGATAGGCGACTTCGCCGAAAAGTATCGCAAAGAATTGGCAATCGAATGGTTAGGGAAGGAACTTCCCGGCTGGTCGAAGCCATGTCCGATCAAGGCGCGTGTTGAACAAAACTTGGGGGCCGGCGGCGCGACAAGTTTTGTGTTCGATCGCGGCGAGGTGTTCGGCTGGCGCATGGATATCCAAGGCTCGCGTGAACGGATTCTCGATTCCGTGTTGCCTCATGAGATCACACACACCATTTTTGCCTGCCATTTCCGTCAACCGCTACCTCGATGGGCGGACGAGGGAGCTTGCACCACAGTCGAGCATCACAGCGAGATTTCCAAGCAGGAAAACATGCTGATTGAATTTCTGCAAACTCGTCGCGGAATTCCGTTCAGCCACATGTTTGCGATGAAGGAATATCCGCAGGACGTGTTGCCGCTTTATGCTCAAGGACACTCCCTCGCACAGTTTTTGATTTCCCAATACGGCAAACAGGCGTTCTTGGAATTTGTCGCCGATGGCTTAACTGACGAAAATTGGCCTCGCGCGATCAGGGAAAATTACGGTTACAGCGACTTGCTCACCTTGCAGAATTCATGGCTCGGGTGGGTCAAAGAGGGTCGGCCACAATTGCAGTTGGCAAGCAATGCCAAGGCACGCGGAACCGTTGCTCAGCCAGTCTCTGCTCCTGCTACCACGGTTGTACGTGGCCAGGATCCCGATTCTGGAGCGAAGTCAGGCGGATGGGTGTCCGTGGGAGCTGCGGCATCACGGCCCACACCCAATCGGCCAGCTGAGCAACGCGAAGTCGCTGCTGCTCCTGCAGGGCCCAGCGTCTATGAAGCTTTGAGCAGCGGCCAAATCCGGCGGTAACTACTGAGACGGGCTGCCATTGGCTTGATTACCGTTGCTGTTGGTACTGGCCACCAACGTTCCCCAGTCGGCTGAGAAATTATGCTCGCACTTTGGACAGCGTACTTTTTGCCCTAAGAATTTCGTCGGCGCATCTTTGCCATGCTTACAAGCGGGGCATTCGATATGAAATCTTAAATCGCTCTCCTCAGTGACGTTAACAAAGACTTCCAGCGGTACATCCTTAAATTCGACATCTTGCGGTTCGAGCATCGATAGCTGTTCGACTGATAACTCCGCGATTTCCGCAATGCGGTTAGCCATCAAGCGAATCGCATGTTCGAACAAATTACGAGCCGCACGGCCATTACCAAAATAGCGGTCGCGACGTTGCCAGAGATAATCGAAGCCGACGATCACTTTCGCACGGGTTAGCGGTTTGAGCGTGTATTGGTTTTTGTCGCACATCAAACCAAAGATTTGAGTCAGCTCCAGCGGCGAATAGTCCAAAAACTCAAGGTTGCGGCTAAAACGGGACGACAGTCCGGGATTCGAGCGCAGCAGGATTTCCATTTCAAGCGGATAACCAGCCAAGATCACCACGAGTTGATCGCGGTTGTCTTCCATTCTTTTTAGCAGCGTTTGCACCGCTTCATGCCCAAACGGATCTTCCCCTTCGCTAGAAATGAGTGTGTAGGCCTCGTCGATAAACAAAACGCCGTCCAGCGCTTCGTCGATTTTCTTATTCGTCTTAGGGCCAGTTTGGCCGGCATATTCAGCCACTAATCCGGAGCGATCGGTTTCGACCAGATGCCCTTTCTTGAGTACGCCCATCGCACCAAAAATCGTCCCGACAATGCGGGCGACGGTTGTTTTGCCTGTCCCCGGATTGCCGTTGAAGACCATGTGTAAGCTAAGATTTGTCGTGGGCAAGCCCGCTTGTTCGCGTTGTTTCTGCACTTTTAGGAAATTGGTAAGCGTCCTCACTTCCTGCTTGATGTTGCCCAAGCCAATGAGGCGGTCAAGCTCGGCGAGCGCATCTTTCAGAACCTGTTCAGGAGTTTTTTGAGGCTCTTTCTCGCCTTCTATCTCTTCAGCAATTTTGATCCTTGGCTGGCCGAGTAATTGGGGATCTTTCTGCACGGCGGTTGAACCGTGCCGTGTTTCGGGAAGCTCATTGCGGTCGAGCAGAATTTTGTCGATCGCTTCAATACGAGCTTGCGATTCCTCTTCGTGCTGAGTCGGCTCGTCGATGGGAATTTGCCGCAGGTGGCGATGCAATTCGTCCTGTACCAATTTCACGCGGAGTGCTTCACGTTCCTTGAGTGGGCCATCCGCACGGGCAACGACATTCGCTAGCCGCATCGCTATGGTTTCCAGTTCTCCGACTCTCTCACGCAACGGGGCAATTTGATCGAACGGCCGCACGAGCGCGTACCATTTGAGCGACGACGCTTTGCCCGACATGTCGTGAATGGCCGTTTTGAGGTCTTCTTCGTTGAGCCACTGGCTCCACAGGTGAAATAGCAGCACTTCGGCAAGAAATTTCTCGTTGGTGCTCCAGCGGCGATCCGCTTCGCAAATCGTGATGAAGATTTTCACCACCAAGGCGCGATGCAGATCGTCCATGAGTTGGACGAATCCGCTCCCCGACTGAGGAAGTTGATCGGGAAAATCTCGCACGCATTGCTCGCCAGCCGACAAATAAAGTTCGCGGCACTGGCCCAGAAGTTGGCGAAATTGGCTCGGCAGATCAGAAAACTCGAATGTCATGTGCCCCATTATCCGCTCGCCGAGCGTGCGGACAAGGCGGCAAATGTGCCCTAAACCAAGCCCTTCCGCACGGCCCAGACCGCCGCCTGCGTGCGGTCCGAAACTCCAAGCTTACGCAACACGTGTTGAACGTGCTCTTTCACTGTTTCGTAACTAATCGACAAAGCTTGGGCGATTTCTTTGTTACTTAGCCCCAAAGCGAGTTGTTTGAGGACCTCGCTCTCACGTTTCGTGAGCGGCACTTCGAGATCGTTGGTCGGACGTGAATTCGTAAGAGGCCCTGAAACGCGGCGGAGGTTCTCCCGATTCCAGAGTGTAACGCCGGTGGCCACTTGTTGAACCGCGGAAATTAATTCCGCTTGCGAGGCACTCTTAACCAAGTAGCCCGCCGCCCCGAGTGCGACCGCGCGGGCAATGTACGTCGGATTATCGTGGGCCGTGAAAATCACGACCGGAATATCAGGCATTTCGGCTTTGAGTTTTGAAAGGCACGCCATGCCGTCGGATTCGGGCATGCGCACGTCGAGGAGTACTACGTCGGGCCGATATTGTTGTGCCATCTGGAGCGCTTGTGCTCCATCACATGCTTCGGCGACCACAGTGATGTCGCTTTCGCGAACCATCGACGCAACACCTGCCCGAACGACCGCGTGGTCGTCGGCAACTAGCAGGCGAATCGGCATTGCACACTCCTGGCTGTCAGTCCGATGAATACATCGGGGCTTAGGTAATTCGATAACAGATACCAAGGGCTCTTCAACACGTGCGGAGGATTTCTAAGTAATCAATTGCGCGTAGCTGCGCATAATTCTCTTAACCCCATCACCATCACGTTAAATTACCCTGGCAACTGTGAGCATCGAGCAAACGATGCTGCAACAATCGATTCCCTGCCAAGAACGATCTTCGATAGCTGATGGCAAGACGCAAATCTTGTCTCTAAAACTTATCGATGATCAGTTAATCAACCCGAAGTCAACGCAAACGACTCATTCGTCAGCTGACTCCAAGGCTTCAACTTGCTGTTTTAACTTACCAACAGAAAACCACAAACAACAGCCTTATTTCAATTTCTGACTCTACGAGAAAAAGTTGATAATAGCAAAGAAAATCCCTTGGAATTCGCAATAGCTGGATAAGTTCGCGCGCTAATATGATGGCACTGCTGCCGGGCAAAAATTGCTCCAGTTCAAGCTTTACACCAAATCGACAATCCACCATACTCAGCCCCCTACCCGCTGAGAAACGCAATTTTTAGGGCCTCTCGCAAGGTCTGCCGGTTAAGGCTGGTCGTTTTTCGATTCGCTTCTCGGAGCACACGGTGTTTTATGGATTTGAGCAGTGTTGCCGCTTGTCCCAAGTTGTCGATGAGCGAGGTGACCACTTTCCGTTGGTCTTTCGAGCAGGATGTTTTCAACTATGCAGCAGCGGGCTATGAAGCGATCGGCATTTGGCGGCAAAAGTTAGCCGATTTTGGCGAGGAAGCAGGTGTTGATCTGCTTGCCGACAGCGGCCTGCGTGTCTCGCATTTGCTGTGGGCAGGGGGATTCACAGGGAGCGATGGCCGCACCTGGGACGAATCCATCGACGACGCCTGCCAAGCCATCCGGCTTGCCGGGGCGATGAATGCGGGTTGTTTGGTTGTTTATCCAGGTGGCCGCAATAATCACATTTACCGCCATGCCGAACGATTGTTTCGCGTGGCGCTTGATACGCTGCTCTCATTAGCTGAGGCTGCGGATGTGACTTTGGCAATCGAGCCGATGCACCCCGCGTGTGCCCGGGACTGGACGTTCTTGACCGACATTGAGTCGACTCTGGCCCTGATCGAAAATATCAATTCTCCGAATCTCAAACTGGTTTTTGATACTTATCACTTCGGCCATGATCGGGCCATTTTGTCGAATCTTCGAGAACTCGTGCCCTACTTGGCTCTTGTCCAGCTAGGCGATCGTCGTGTTCCCCACGGAGTCGATCAGCAGCGTTGCCCGCTCGGCGAAGGCAAAATTCCCTTGCGAAAAACTATCCTCGGTTTGCGCGAAGCTGGTTATAATGGCGATTTCGACGTTGAGCTTTCCGGCGTTGGTTTCGAAATGGGAAGCTACCATCGGCTACTTGCCGATTGCCGCCAGCAATTTGAAGCGATGATGCCCGCCCTGAGCAAGTCGATTTCATAAGCACGGCGGCATTGCCGTCCCAACGGTACTGCCATGTCGCGCTCACTGGTCATCAATTCGCAGATTGTCATTCCCAGTTCGGAATTGATAGCGTCGTTTGCCCGTAGCTCGGGGCCCGGCGGGCAAAACGTCAACAAGGTCAACAGCAAGGCTCAAGTGCGCTGGAACCTGCGTGCTTCGGACGCATTGCCAGCGGAAGTGAAGCTCCGTTTCGAGTCCTGTTTCCCCACGCGGATTAATCAAGCCGGGGAAGTGATGCTCAGCAGCGACAAATATCGCGACCAAGGACGAAACCTCTCGGATTGTTACGAGAAGTTGCGGCAACTGATTCAAGCTGCCCTGATCGTGCCACGCAAGCGCAAAAAATCACGTCCCACGCGAAGTTCGATCGAAGACCGGTTGACTGAGAAGCGACAAAAGTCCGTTCAAAAGACTCAACGCAAATTTCGTCCTACTGACGAGAATTGAACACAATCGCCGCAAGTGCTTATCTGGCTGGCAGTTCGGGACTGGCTTTGCAAAAAGCTAAACTTGAGTAGCACCAGGTAATTGCTTGTTCCGAAACTCGCGCGGTAAAATACAAGGCCTTCTCAACGAGGCCACAGCGAATCTACACATCGCTGGTTGCGACTCCAGCCAACTGGAAAACAAGTTTCCTCATTCACAAAGGAGCATGGTAACAGTGACTGCATGCCGCCAGACGACTCTTCGTCTCGTCACTGCTTCAGAGATCACGACGATATTTGAAAGATCGATGTTACAGCGATGAGAAAGACTTCTCATCACGCAATGAATGGAGGATGTTCACATGCAAACCTTCGATATAAAATCCCAAGCCAACGCGGCGTGTCTCGAACACGAAATTCTTAACCATGTCAAACAAGCCCTGCGGGTAACGTTGGGCTGGAAAGTCCCTCCCGAGGGCATTTCTCGAAAGCTGTCCAGCGTACAGTTCACACTCAAGTCGTTTCAGCGCCATCTTGAGCGCTTGATGAACATCGAAGAGCAAGACGGCTACATGGTGTACGTGGAAGAAATCAAGCCCAACATGCACTTTCGTGTCGATCGCTTGGAACACGACCACAACCGCTTCCGCCGTGTGATGGATAATTTGCTTCCTAAAGTCGATTCTTTAAGCGAATACGATGAAGACGAAATCCAAACTGTTTGCGAAGAAATCTATGCGTTGTTAGAACGCGTCGATCATCACGACAAAGAGGAAATCGCGCTGCTCCAAGACTCGATGTGGTTAGATGAAGGGGGCGAAGGCTGAAGGTGTCCACAATCTGCACCTTGCTGGCTCCGTTTTTCCACGAGATTATTCGCCACGAGTGGCAGCTTTAGGGTAAAATTCAATGGGACTTGATTCTCATTGAACGCCACTTAACAATCCACTCATGGCTCGACGCACTCAACACCTCGACAATTACTTTGCCGATTGGCCCTTTGTGCCCGGCCAAGTCTTGGTGCGTGAAGTCAAAGGTTCCGATGGCCGGCCCGTATTACAGATGCGGGTCGACATGGGCATTGTCCAGTTGGAGGAGACGGGTCGACCCGATGGTGTTAGGCCCGAGGGGTTTGAAACTTTTTACGACTACATGCTGTCGCTGTCTTTCGCCGAGGGCCCGGCCTTTCAGCTTGATGGCCAGCGGTGCAACGAAATTGACCGCGAGTTTTACCAGTTCTATCACCGCCGCGTTTGCTGGTTGACTCTCAACCGCTACGCCGAGGCGATCAGCGATGCCGACCACACGCTTTCGTTGATGGATTTCAGTGCCGCCTATGCCCCTGATCCCCAGTGGGCCATGATGCACGAACAGTATCGGCCTTTCGTGATGTTTCACCGCATTCAGGCCTTGGCGCTCGTGGAATTGGAAAAATCCAATCCCCGTGGTGCAGTGGAAGCTGTCGATGCTGGGCTGACCTCGTTGCGAAACTTGTTTGAATCGCAAGAAGCTTTAGAACAATACGAAGAAGATACCTTCGTCGAAAAATTGCGCGAGATGCGCGACTCGATTGCAAAGCACTACGAGATCGGTCCCTCGCTTGCCGAGCAATTAGCTCAAGCTATTGCTGCTGAGCAGTATGAATTGGCCGCCAAACTCCGTGACCGCATGGATCACGACCCACAAAAATAGGCCTTCTGGTTTTCGCCGCGTCACTGCGAATCTTGGTCGTCCGACGGCGAACATTACTTTTTACAATGCTGTCAGTCTAAAGCTTCAATATCGCCACTGTTCGCCGATAGCTAGCAGTCGATGAATTGCCGAGAAATCTGCTTTTTCCTCGGCTCAACGAAAACTCGCCGCACCATTGGCATGAGCTGTGCGTAGTATCGATGCGTGTCTTAAGCGACACCAACTTTTCAAAACGGAACGGAAGCTCATCTTACAAACGCAGGGAGTGTGTCATGTTAGTTCTCACCAGAAAGCAAAGCGAAACCATTCAAATCGGCGACTCGATCACCATCACCGTCTTGCGGATGAAGGGCAAGGCTGTGCGGATCGGCATTCAAGCCCCGCACGATTACAACGTCATTCGTGGTGAACTGGCGTTCGATTTGGCGAATGAAGCAGTCGGCGATGATAATACTGCTAAAGAAGATGGTGTGCCAACTTTGAAGCACAAGTCTCGCATTCGTGAAAATCGGAATGACTCGTGGTCAACAGAGGCCAAGACCACTTTGGAATCGGTGGTCGGTTCCGCGGCTGGGGCTTGGAGTATCTAGAGCAACTAGCGTGCGATGGTTTCTGATGGTTCTCGAGCCACATCAACTTGATCATGTGGCACAAATTCATGTTGAGTGGGCAAAGGTGCTTCGGAATCGGTGAAGTAATCGGGTTCGACTTCCATGTGATGTGGAGGAATCCCAACTTGGAGAACTTCGCCGTTTCCGTAACCACGGAGCTCGGCGACTTGTTGCAACAACACGCGGCGGACTTCGAGAATGCTTTGAGGATGGCGGTGCACCATACTATGATCCGCGGCCACCACGATCTGTGACTCGGCATCGTCGAGCTTGGCACTTTCGAGTGTGACCACCCCATCTCCCTTGCCACTGGAGAAGAGATTAATAATTCCTTTGTCGGGAACCTCGCCAATGATGTTGTTATATTTTACCCAAGGACCGTGATGGGCGGTTAGCAGCACGGGGAGAAAAGGGGAGTTCGGTGCTAACGAATCGATGCTCGTGCTAATGTCGAGTGGCGCATCAGGCCGGAAAAAGTCGGGATTGCGGGCGATCAATTGATGCCGGCCTTGAATCATCTTGGCTGGTACTTGAATAAGCTTACGACCTAACCACCGCGTCGTGTCGTTGGCAAATTCGCTGCCCCGATGGGGCGTGCCAATTGTGATCACCCTTCTTACCGACGGATTCGGATCAAAGAAGTACGTTTGCGCAAGACCATCGCGCAGATCATCATCGGCGGAGAGTTCCGAAAAGGGCTTGTCGCTGAGCGTCGCCCAGAATTCATTGCCGCTGTCAACCGTCTGCAGTTTGGAAACCAGGCCACCCATGCTATGTCCCACTAGCACGGTCTGATCCAGTGCGGGACAAGTTCCCGCGGGGTCAAGTTTTTGCCTGACTTTGGCTAAGTCGGTCCGCATTTGCGCGGCGCTGATCCAAAAGGGCTGGCCGCTCGGGTAGAGGTAAAACCAGAACTGATAGTGATCACGGATTTGCGGATCGCTGCGTAAGTCATTAAACATTTCCATCCAAGTCACGGGGCTCGACCACAAGCCGTGGACCATCACCACCGGCACTTTCCCCGGTTGGAAAGGCTCGAGCATATACAGCCCCTGCTCTTTGGCAACTTTCTCGGGCTTGAGTAAGCCCAATGTTGAGAGGCGCGTGTCGTCGAGCGCTGGCTGACTTAAAGTGTGTGCCAGTGGGGTACTGAGATCGGTTTCGAGCGGCACGACTCGATTGGCGACGGTGACCCTAGGTTGGTCGAGTGGATCATGTAGCTCCAAGACGGCCGTTTCTACGTTACTATTTCCACCAGCTTCGAGGTTAACTCTCATAAAAGCCGTGACAGGAAACGACAAATCACGCGGATAGAATTCCTCGCGCGGGTCCTCACCCTCATGACACTTGCGAACGGCGATCAAGGGTACGCCCAATCCGAAGTTGTGATAATGGTTCCTAAGACCATGAACTTCGTAATCAGAGACGAACTCAAAGTGATCGATGTCTTCGTCATGCCAGCCTTCGCTATTGAGTACGACTTCAATTTGACAATCGCTGTTGGCTGTTTTAATCGTTCGCATGGTCCCCGGGCTCAGAGCGTCGCGGTTCTGCACGATCCGTAAACATCCTTCAAGTGCCGCGTTGTAGAGGTCACAGGCTCGCCTAAACTCGGGGTCGTAGGGATTACAGGCTGCGCCATATTTGGTGTCAAACAAATAGCGGTAGGAGTGAAGCACTGCTGAGCTATAGAGTTCCACCGCCTGCCCTTGCCGCATGGCACGTTCCGCCTGCTTCGCGCCGACGTAGGCCAGTTCCGCTTGCGCGTAGGCGTGCTCGCGGTTCGGGCTTTGTTCGTCAATCTTGCTGAGTTCGGCCAGCAGCTCGTTGCGATCTTCCTTAAGCGCACTTTCAAGGTTGTAGCGCCGCAGCAACTGGATGGTGCGCTCGGTCGGTTTGGCACCTTGTTTAGTCAGTAAACCAAGCGATTGGGTGAGCGGATTCTTCGGCGTGGAACGCAGCGCCACCCATTTGTTTGTGGAACTAGCGCAGCCGGTCAGCAATGTTCCACAGATCAGCGCAATGAATAACGTGCGCGCAAGGTTAGCGCGTACGCCGAGCTTCAAGGACCGATGGGGAAAAGATTGCCGCAACGCACTATCCCTGCGTGGTTGGCTGGTGACCAAGAAAAACAGTGGCGAAGAGTAGAAAACGCACCTTGAGCTGGCAAGCTCAGGCGATTCTGCTAGCACGCTGCTGGCCTGTTGTCGGTCGGAGCGAAAACTTTAGCGCTGCAAAGAACTTAAGCTTAGCAAAGCTTCAACGGGCGCATAGAAAAAGCCGCCCGCGGATCAGCACGAGACTGTCATAACCGACCAGTCTCGGCGTCCAGCACACCAAGTTAGCCTCTTGTGAATGGGGATCTTAAGGCAACAGCAACTTGGTTGGGCGGCTTCGTGGGTTTCAATTGTGCGTCTGGCCCCCTGACGTTCCCCTGTCCAAAACCGGATCTCTGATCTCTCACTCAACTCACACGGTTTCCGCGTGATCGAGTTGGAGTTCATGTTGTTTGACGGCTTCAGCGAGGAGACTTTCCACGACGGCAGCTTGAGATTCGCTCATAATGACGGTGTCCGTCGTCGATTGATTCAAGACACCTTCATCGAGCACGTCACCGGCATCACCGGCCTCAAACAATTCACCGCGGAGAATCCGCACGTTTTTGGGAGCACAAACGGCTAGTGTCACTCTATTTCCGGCGACCCGACGCACCTCAACGAAGATATCCTCGCCAATGTGAATACGTTCGCCCATCTTACGGCTTAAAACGAGCATCCTTACTTCCTCCTACGAAAAGCTGATGTGTTATCGGCGTGACTCTCTTTTGAGAGGTGCCCTCGCGTGTTGCGATGACTGTAATACGGCAACGCCTATGCCAAGGATGAGATATTGTTTTTCCAAAGCCGCTGGCGAGTTGTAAGTCTCTATAAATTAACGGCTTATGTCGCGCGGTATATCAAGAGGGAAACTGCTAGCGGACATCAAGGATCAGAAAATCCATCCCACTTTGAGACGTCAGTCCGGAATCGGGACGATTTGACCCGTAAAATCTCTCCACTCGCCCTAGACGGAGGACCACGTCCTCCGGGCCGCTCTGCGTAGGCGATACCATGGTCCGTGACGCCGGCCGATTATCGCGGCGCGACACTGAGCCGCAACGCGCTAGCGTCGGGTGATCGTGGGTAACGGCACGAACTCCAATAACTGGAGGCCGTCCGAAAATTCAATTGTAGGGAACGGGCTCTGTCCCGTTCCACTGACATTGGGCAAGCGTTGACACAAGGTTCACGGAACGCCACGGAGGGCGTTCTCTACAGTTTTCCTCGTATTTCAATTCCAGGGCGGCCTCAGCTTTCTCGAAGAAAATCTCTATTCGGCTAAAATGCCCGCTATCGCTCTAGTGCTAAAACACTTTGGCACAAAATCAAAACTTGTAATTGGCCGCGCCAAAGAAGAAAATGGCGGGACGAGGCAACTTACTTTTGAGGAACAAATTCGATGAGCGGTCGTGTCGCTATTCTGTTGGTCTTGCTATTCTGCCCACACAGCTTTGCTGAGGAGACGGTCGAGATACCACTGAGTGAGATTTGGGCTTATAACATGCCCGGCACTAGGGACGTTCGAGAACTAGAACCCGAGGCTTATGGTCGCGAAGCTACGTCTCTTCCTGGAGAGGAACAGTTTGAAAGAATTAAGAAGTCTCTTATTCATCAGATACGCCACTCCTTGCAGCTTCAGCGCGATTCCGATGCACAAGGACCAAAGAAACCCGGTAAGTCGTTTGCCGTTGTTGGAACGGGGAAGGAAGCCTTAATTGAAGCTGGGAAAATTCTGTCTGGACACAAAGAACCGCGGAGCACTTTTCCAGCTAGCAGCAAACTTTCAATCGTATTCCATTCCTTGGAAGCCGGTAGCTACGTTCACCTTACATCGGTGAAGAAACAGGATAATAAGATCGCCATTCATTTTCAATTCGTCCCACGTTTTACAGCCGATATGAGTTCGCATTTTGCCCTGATACCCGTCTCGGGTCTTGAAGCAGGCGAGATCGAAGTGCAAATCGTCCAAGAACCCATGAAAGATAAGTATGGAATCGGTAAAGGGCTAGAAGCAAATCCTGATTGGCAAGAGCAAGTGATCTCTAAACCATTTAGCTTCACTATCGAACAAGAGAAGTAGGAGTCGGAAACATGAAATTCACCGGGCGTCCCTGAACCAAACGCATTCCTGCTTTTGCTCACTGCCATGATGTTCGTCCGTTCAACTCGATTCATCAGCGTTCATTAGCGTCCATCAGCGGTTACTCATTCTTCTCCGGTCACTGACGTTCACGGCTCGCCAAGTCGAACAACCCCACGCTAGCGCGTTTGGACTCAGAATGAATTCAGCTGAATTTTTCTGACCCCTGACCTCCGGCCTCTGACCCCTCTTCCTGATTCGTGCGATTCGTTTCATTTGTGGTCAGTCTCTGCGATCACTGTGCCTCCGTGTGAAACCTCTCCGTTTTTGGCCACTCAGTCAGGTATAATAACTACACCCTGGCCAGGAATGTCATGCTGTCAAGCAGCGTCGCGCTGTCAACCACAGATTTGGCCAGCCCTGTTTGAAAAAAAAAACGATTCGCGGAAACGCGAATAGGGGTGGAAAAGTTGGACAAGTTGACCAAGTTGGAAGTCTTGAAATGAGAAAATCAAAGGTTCGAGAAGTGATACTTATGGTAGTGGCATCGCGTTCATAAATCGCGATAATGGCGAATCTGCGAAGTGGCTGAGTCCCGAGGGGATTTTTGGGCCAGCTTCGCCCTGACTTGCTCTCCCCCTATGGAATCACGGAACAGAATTGATGGCTAGCGATCCTTATGAAGTCGATGTGGCTGGGTGCCGCTCCCGCCAAAAACGGTTGTTGGCCGAAATGGAACTGCAAGGTTGGGAGTGGGTGTTGCTCACCCGCTCCGAGACCGTGCAGTGGCTGACGGGGGCATATGTCGGGCCGCTGTTCTCACCAGCAGCTGCGATGGATCGCAACGGCAAAGTGATTTTGGTCCTTCCGGCACGCAAGAAAGAGATCCTCGTGGCCGCGGATGAAGTGCTAGCCTATGAGGAAAAATGGCATTCCACGCTGCGCGACGAACAACGTGTTGCTAGCAACGCGGTGTTGCTTCAAGCACTGCCGCAAACTCTCAAGCACGTCGGAGGGGAATGGACGAGTCTTGGCCCCGATATCCTGGCGGCTTGCGATGGCGAAATCGCGAATATCGAAACCACGATCTTTCGCCTTCGTCGTAAAAAGGAGCCCGATGAATTGCGGATGCTCAAACGGGCCAACGACGCGAATCGCGTAATGTACGCGTTGTCCCGCGAGATTGTTAAGCCGGGCGTCAACGAGATCGATGTTTATAACGCCCTGCATGCAGCGGCCGTCACTGAACTGGGTGAGCCGCTGACTTACTTCGGCCAGGATTTTCGCAGCAATGCCCGTGGCGGTGCGCCACGGAATCGGCGGGTTGAAGCTGGCGAGCTCTACATCTTCGATCTCGGTGTTGGCTTTCGAGGTTTCTACAGCGACAACGCCAGGACGATTGCCGTGGGAGGATCTCCGACAGAGAAGCAGCAGCAAGCCTGGCAAGCTGTGATCGAAGTGCTAGAGCTTGTGAAGTCCTTTGTAAAACCGGGAGCCAGTTGTCTGCAACTCTTTCAGCAAGTGCAAGCAATGCTAGATGAACGGCTGCCGTGGATATTCAACCATCATCTGGGACATGGCGTGGGTCTCGCACCGCAGGAAGGTCCCCATCTGAACCCTTACTGGGACGACACTTTTGAAGAGGGGGACTATTTTACGGCCGAGCCAGGGCTTTATCACGAAGAATTGCACAATGGAGTACGGCTGGAAGAGAATTATGTCGTAACAGCCACGGGCGTCGAAAAAGTGACTGATTACCCGCTTAAACTCTGATTTTGACCTGCCTTGACCGCTTGGGTCGCGATTTCTATTCTCCAGCCGCTCTTATCCGACCCCTTCTTCTGCTTGCAGCGGAGCTCGCTATGCAAGGTAGCTTTGCCGATATCCATTGTCATCTTCTCCCGGGAATTGATGATGGTTCGCCCGATCTGGAAACGTCGCTCGCCATGGCGCGGATGGCCGTTGACGACGGAATCCACACGATGATTATGACGCCCCATCAATTGGGCAACTTCGCGCACAATCGCGGCGATGAAATCCGGGCTCGCACTTTAGAGTTTCAGCAATTTCTCGATGCCCACCAGATTCCGCTGGAAGTTCTCCCCGGTGGTGACGTGCGGATCGAAGACGGCATGGTCGAAAAGCTAGTTAGCGGCGAAGTCATGACGCTCGGCGATCACGGGCTGCATGTTCTGCTCGAATTGCCCCACGAACTCTATTTTCCTATTGAAGGCGTGCTCGCTGCACTCGAACGTCACGGCATGACGGGCATTCTCTCGCACCCTGAACGGAATCAGGGCATCATGCGCGATGTGAGCATGCTGGAACCGCTAGTCGAAAGCGGCTGCCTGATGCAGGTGACCGCCGGCAGTTTGATGGGCACATTTGGTTCACGCAGCCAAGAGCTTGCCGAGTGGATGCTTGAGCACGGTTTGGTCCATTTCCTCGCCACCGATGCCCATGGCATAAAATCTCGTCGTCCGCTGATTCACCGGGCTTACGATCGCGTGGCTGAATTGGTGGGTGAAGATACCGCGGCTGACCTTTGTTCGATCAATCCCGAACTGGTCGCGCTTGGCAAATCGGTCGCTGGTGGTCTTCGCGTGCGGCAACGTCGTGGCTGGTCAGGCTTCTTCTCATCAAAGAAAGTGGGCTGATGAGCCTGTTGTCACGCCGGACATTTCTGGCCGCCGGGGGTACTGCGCTCTTTGCGCATTGGCTCGGCCAAAATTCCTGCCGCGCCGCAACGGTTTGGCAGGACTCGCGTTCGCACGGGCCTTTTCAGCTTCAAGCGAGCTTCCCACTGGGCGATTTGACGCCGTTGTTTGAAGAACTCTCCGCCCTGGAGTTGGAACTCCAACGGACTCTGGCCGTTCCTACCGCACAACAGCAGATCGATGTGTATCTGGTCAACGACCAACGAATGCACAAGGAGCTCCTGAGGCAGCTCTATCCGAACGTGCCCTATCGCCGGGCCTTGTATGTCCAGCGTGGTAAACAGGCCGCCGTGTATGCTTATCGGCACCCCGAACTTCCCATCGACCTGCGCCATGAATGCACTCACTCGTTGCTGCATGCGAGCCTTCCCATGGTTCCGTTGTGGTTGGACGAGGGACTGGCTGAGTACTTCGAAGTTCCAGCGCCGCAACGAGCATTTGAGAATCCTCACCACGCCAAGATTCGTTGGCACGAACGGTTTGGCATGATTCGCAGCATCGAGTCTTTGGAAGAATGCGGTGATCTTTCGCAAATGGGTTCCGTCGAATACCGCTTCTCCTGGGCCTGGGTTCATTTCATGCTGCATGGCCCGTTGCCAGCACATCGCGAATTGGTTCATTTCCTGGCTGACATCCAACGGGGCAATCCTCCCGGTGTGCTTTCGCAGCGGCTGCGTGGCGCATTGCCCCAACTCGAAAATCAATTCGCGGCGCACTTTAAATCCTGGTCTCGCTAGCTGTTCTATGGGTCTGCCGTTCGCACTGCTTAAATCTCTCTCAAATCATCATTTACGAAATCTGCAGAAACTTTGCGGGCATTTCTGCTGTTACTGGTAGCAATGATGGTGGCCGCAACGTTTATCCAGTTTTTGCGAATTGTAACTTGAGCGAATTTGTTGCTTTGACCGATACCCCCCGTATCCGTGTCATTTCCGGCTCGACATTCGTCCGTTGAGCCGCTGAGGTGATCCGCTTTGTTGGTGCAATTCAGGGGCCAACGAGCGCTTGTCTGAGAGGGTGGATATATGAAGACGAATTCGATCAAAATATTGGTCGTTGTCCTGTGGTGTATGGGAATACCTAGTGCATCGCTGCTCAACGCCGAGACCATACTGCCGCGATCGGTCGATGTTGCTCTACAAGGCAATGGCGTGTTGATTGGGCAGGTCGTGAATGCCGAAGGCCAAGCCATGACGGGCGTTCCCGTAGTTTTGACCTCACGTGGCAAGGAAGTTGCTCGCTGCCAGACAGGCAAAGAGGGCGTTTTCCAGGTTGCGGGGTTGAAGGGAGGCACGTTCGAGGTGGCCGCCGTTGGGATTGAAGGTTCGTGTCGGGTTTGGGCACCGGGCACGGCACCTCCTGCTGCCCAGCAAGGATTGCTGGTCGTGGCTGCAGGTGACGTTGTGCGGGGCCAGCACATGGGCGGTCCGGTGCGAAGCGGACGAGTTCAGGGGCATGGAGGTGGTTTGCTAGCGTTGATGATTGACCATCCGCTTGTGACTGGTGCAGCCGTTGGTGCGGCCATTGCCATCCCCATTGCTTTGTCGAATTCTGGTTCGCCATCGTCGCCCTAATAAAACACTGAAGTCGCCAGACTGCTTGCTGAGTTTGTTGCATGGTTGCCCTTTGCGTGGGGGGGAAGAATCGCTACGATTCGCCGCTCTGCAAAAAGGGAGGTATAGGAATTATTGAATTGATGGACCTTCCTCATCCAAACGGTTGGGGGCAGAAATGGAGTTCTTTCATGTCGAATTATTTTTCTAAGTCCTTGCAGCGAGGCGTGACGTGGGTCGCCGCCGCTGCCATTGTGACTCAGCCTCAGTTAATTTTGGCGGCTGAAGTGAATCAACCAGTTGTCGCTCGATCAGCCTCCGTTGCAATCGCTCCACAGGACGTCGCTTTGGCCGATGGTGGTGTGTTGATCGGCCAAGTCGTTGATACCGCCGGCAAGCCTCAAGCGATGACTCCTGTTTCGTTGTCGACCGGTGGCAAGGAAATTGCTCGTGTCACGACCGATGCGAAAGGCGAATTCCGTGTTGCCAGCCTCAAGGGTGGCGTTTATCAAGTTTCGACCAAGGGCAACTCGAGCGTCTATCGCTTTTGGGCCCCACAAACGGCTCCTCCTTCATCGCTAAGTGGTTTGAACATGGTGTCTGGTGACTCCGTAGTTCGCGGCCAAATGGGTGGTGGACCCCTGGCTTCGGCCGGCCAATGGATTGCCGAGCATCCGATCATCACCGCCGGTGCGATTGCGACCGCGATTGCTGTTCCTCTGGCATTGGATGATGACGACGATAATCCCCCAGCGAGCCCCTAATTCGCTCGGATCAATCGAATAACATTACGACCACGCGACAGAACTTGTCGCGTGGTTTTTTTGTTTGTGACGCGCCAGAGGTCAGGGCAGAAATGTTACTGACCTCCGGCCTCGCGCCTCGTCTTGCTCAAATTGGCAAACCTTGCCAAGTTGATTTCTGTTGGCGACCCTCGTTTTTCTCGGGAAAAAACGCCAACTCTTCCAACTTGTCCAACTTGGCAGACTTTTCTGCGCACTTCGAAAGAAGTTCGTGTTTTTTTCATCGTGTTTGTCGTGTGTCTAGACCTCCGGCGTTGCCAGGACTGAGGGTGTAAAGCCTCCGTCCCTCGGAATGGGTGTGAATTAGGTAGGCCGGAACGAGTTTTACGAAGGTCCGGCATGGTAGCGGTGCTGGTCGTACATTGCCGGAACTGCGCACCGCTTGTTCCGGCCTACAAAGTACTAGGTCGTACTCACTCCGCGTTGCTTCGCGTCACGTCGCGGCTAACGATAAGACCCCATTATCGTGATTTGCGCGTGCGTTGCCACCACGATTTTTGGCCATAAGAA
The DNA here is from genome assembly GCF_041737835.1 of Bythopirellula sp. Taxonomy (NCBI): domain Bacteria; kingdom Pseudomonadati; phylum Planctomycetota; class Planctomycetia; order Pirellulales; family Lacipirellulaceae; genus Bythopirellula; species Bythopirellula sp. Next base: position 122,564 of record NZ_JBGSQY010000046.1, read on the forward strand.
TTTTCACGCTGAGACGCGGAGGGAAACCACGAATCTAACGAATAGCACGAATTGAAAAGGCGAGCCGTGAACGTCAGTGACCGGAGAAGATTGAGAAACCGCTGATGGACGCTGATTAACGCTGATGAAGGATTTGTACAGCGACGACGCTCTGTTTGTAAAAATTTGTCCCGTTATTTGACTTCAAACTGAAAGGATTTACAGACACGCTTGGCTTCGGGGATTACTACGCTGTAATCGCCCGCTCGTAGCTTTCCAAGAGGTATCAATGCGAAGTGAGGAATCGTTAGCATTGTATGAAATGGTCCTTTGGGCACCTCGAATTGCACATTGATGCGATTACCTGCGATGGTGACGGGTTTCAAATTGAAGACGTCGTAGCTGCCAGTAAAAAGTTCGATGGTCAGATCGTGCTTAGTCGAGAACGAATTTTTTGCTTCGAGCCCATCGCACAAAATCATCTTGGCAGTCAGCAGGGCGGCCTTGTCGGCGCCGCCAACCACGAATCCGGGCGGCATTGGCATTCTCTTTGTGCGACTTAGATTCAGGTGGATCGCTTCGACGGGCTGTTCTTCGACCCATTTTCTAACGGCCCATTGCACTTGCTTGTCGTTCGTATCATTCGACAGTCGCAATATTTCCCTGGTGGGGTATAACTCACCCACGCCTTTTGTTCCTTCGATGTGGTGCCCCCACATATCGGAGAGGGGTATCTCGACAAGTTCTTCTCCGAAGCCGATCGAGCAACAGCAAACCAGCGCCACCACACCCATCAATCGAATAAACATTACAAACCTCCTTCTATCCCGCCCCGTATTCTCCTGCTAGAGGGAGCCAAATGCAAGAAAAAAAGGTTTGAGCGCGACCAGCGGCCGAGGCTTTGCACGAATTTTTTTGGGGGCATTCTCTTCCGCAATCACTTATAATGTGGCCATGCTCAGCGCTCCTGTTTTCGACAAGCAATTCGCCATGAGACCTGAAGTTAGAGTCGTCATGGCGACCGATATTCACGCGCGGCTCTCTGCTTGGCAAACGTTCGTGGCACGCCAAAGCGAGTTTCCGCTGCATGCTGATCCCATGTGGCTGTTGGTCCTAGCCGAAGGTCGCGGTCATGTGCCGTATTGTGTGGAAGCGGTTAGTGGTGGTGAAATTGTCGGAGTATTGCCGTTGGCCTTAGTGACGAGTCCCTTCTTCGGGCGATTTTTGGTGAGCCTGCCACACCTGAGCGGTGGCGGTGTCTGTTGCGATGACCTAGCCACCTCTTTATTGCTGGTCGACAAAGCGATTGAACTCGCAAATGCGCTCGACGTCGACTTTTTGGAATTGCGAAACGAGCGCTTGCTACCGCACACACAACTTCAGCATGTGGTGACCGATAAAGCCCACATGCGGCTAGCGTTGCCGTCGGATGAGGGGCAGTTGTGGGATCAGTTACGGGGCAAGGTGCGCAATCAGGTGCGCAAGGCCGAACAGTTTCATTTTCATGCCAGCTGGGGGGGACGGGAATTGCTCGGCAAATTCTATGCGCTCTACACGCGGCGGATGCGCGACCTGGGTTCACCGACCGACGGCAAGATTTTGTTCGATCAGATTTTGAAGGGTTTTCCGTGCCAAGCGGAATTGCTAGTGGTACGCCAACAGAATCGCTCGGTCGCGACGGCGATGTTGTTGCACGGTCAGGGAACCACTGAAATTCATCGTAGTGCCACAATCGTGGATCTGCGCTCGACGGCTCTGAACACGTGGATGCATTGGCAATGTTTGATGCGTACTCTGGAGCGAGGGAATCACCAGTTCGATTTCGGTCGTCCGACGGTGGGGACGAGCGTTTACACTTTTAAGAAGCGATTCGGCGCGACGGCTCATCCCGCGGCAGTCCAACATTATATCCGCCGTGGTTCACCGGGCGATCTCCGCCGTAATGACGGCAAGTTCAAACTTTCCATCAAGCTGTGGAGTTGCTTGCCACTCGGTGTCACTCGTTGGTTGGGCCCGCTGATTGCTAACGGGTTGCCCTAGGTTGGTCGCGCAGCGAGCAGCTTTCTCGGCGCTCATCACGCCAATGCGCACACTTTTGGCGCGCCTCCGCAGGGCTTGTTGCATATCGATATTCATCGTTTAAGGTGAGACAAACGCTGCAAGTAAGCGGCGTACCGACTTTTCCACCTGGAGTCTTAAGGAACGATGATTAGTCGCTCGCGTTGGTTGCACGCTCTCGCCATTTCCTGTTTCTCGTCACTTCTTCTGTCGGCTCACTTGCTCTCTGCGGCGGCGATTCCCGCTTACTTGCAAGGGATCACGCAGACGTCTTCGCCATTTATCGGAATCACTCACTATCAGATTGTGCAGTCGTGGAACGACCCGCTGCCGAATCCGTTCACGAGGGAACTGGCTATTCACATCGTGGAAATTGATCCCGCGGCGCCGGGGATCGCCTTTTTGGGAACCCCCGGCAATGGTGCGGAGTCGAATGAATACACACGAATGACGACCGGCGCGTTCGTGAACAACAACGATCTGGCCGTCGGAATCAACGGCGATTTTTATGACACAAGCACCGGCATCACGACCAATGTGAATGGCCTCGGCATGAGCAACGGCGAAGTTATTTCGGAACCGGGCACGGGCGGTTCGCGGAATTCGCTCGTCGTTGATCAATTCAATCTGGCAAGGATTGTGACGCGCGGGACAATACGCGCTGATTCATGGAATGCTGTCAGTGGAAATCAGCGGATGTTGGAAAACGGTGTCATCGTGACGCCCAACGATAGTTACACAACGACGTTGAATCCGCACACGGCGGTCGGGGTCGACGCAGATAACGGACACGTTTTCTTTATGGTGGTCGATGGTCGGCAGACAGATTTTTCGGAGGGAATGCGGACCGACGAGATGGCGCAATTGTTTCTCGACTTTGGAGTCGACAATGCGATCAACCTGGACGGTGGTGGAAGCAGCACGCTGGTGTTTGCCGACGGAGTGGGCGGATCAGCACGCACGGTCAATAGTCCCAGCGACGGCGCGTCGACCTATTCCCCCGGTTCGCAGCGTGCGGTGGGGAATCACTTCGGCGTGTATGGCATCCCGAATCCTGATTACGTGAGACTTGCCAATCCGCCCCGCCCTTCCGCTCCAGGTAGCGAGCCATTCGTCCCGGAATTGACGATCTTGGATGGCTTCGACGGCAATGAAGGTCGGTTCACGTCCCCGCCATCTGGTGGCAGCGGCTCGACGACCGGCATCACCGCCGCAAGCACGGCCGTTTACACCACGGAAGAAGCTCACATGGGCGAAGGGAGCCAGAAAATTACTTTGGTTCGCAATACAACCACTGCTGTTTCGCGTTTGCGGCATTTGTCGGGGGGTGGCAGTCCTGTGAACAATCGAATCAATGTCGATGGCACGCCGTCGGCGTTGGCACCGTATGGATTTATTGGTTTCTTCATGAAGACGACGCAGGACGACCTGAGCGTTTATATGGGCTTGGATGACGGCACGGCCACTACGATTGCCCTGGAACGCAGCACCGCCACCCCGGTGATTGCCGACGGTGAATGGCATCTTTATGAGTGGGATCTTTCTGACCCCGACGTGTGGAGCAACTTTGCTAATGGGAATGGCACGATGGGCGGTCCCAATGCCTTCTTGGATTCAATCTTTTTCGAATCGGGCAGTTCGACGTTGGGCGACACCTTTACGTTTTACATTGATACCGTGGCTTACAACCCCAACGGCAGTTTGGCCTCGTTGATCACTGTGCCCGAGCCGATGACGCTGGTGATGTTGTTGCCATTAGTTGGTGTGATGATCAGACGGCGTAGCTCTAACACTTCGCAGCGCTAAGCCGCAAGCGGCGAAGAGGAGTAGCACTGTGGCCGAGGGTTCGGGGAGTTGCAACGCCGAAATGATATCAGAACCCTCGCCATAGTGCTCGTGCCAGAGGGCGAGATCGGCTTCGTTGACGAGCCCATCGTGGTTGCCATCGGCTCCCGAGCCCTGAGGGTTGGCGGACGAACCAAACTGCCGCTGCCAGAGCAGGAAATCGCGACCGTTGACCGCCCCATTGCGATCAAAGTCTCCGGCTGGCTGAAAGAGTTGCTCGGAAAGAAAAGCAATGGCTTCGGCATTGACCGTTGCTGTTTGGGTACCAAAGCCGTGCCCTGCCCCGACGACGACACGCATCACGTGTTTGATGTTTTGTTCGTTCAAAGCCGTTTCCAGGCGAAAGCTTTGCTTGAGAGGCACCGTGGTATCTTGATCGCCGTGGGCGATAAAAATCGGCGGGTCCGCGGCATCGATGTGCGTGATCGGATTGACCAAAGTGGCGAGCGCAGCCTTTTCCGGAAATGGTGCACTTGGGTTGGTGAGATTGGCGCGCAGTACGCCAATGCCTTCTCCAGGATCAGCGAAGCCAATAAGCTTGGACTCCGCCGAGTTGGGCGTGTCATGACTTGCTCCACCCGGTGGTGTTGTGATGTCGAGCGTCATGTTGACGATGTCGGTTGGCCCAAAATAGTCGACAGCCGTTTGGAGTGCGCTCGATTGCTCCAGATTTCCGCCGGTTGTCCCTTCCAACTCTGCAACGCCCCCACTCGTGGCGAGCAGCGTCGTCAAATGGCCACCGGCCGAGCTACCCCACGCCGCGAAGCGCGAAGCATCGAGGCTGTAGTCGTCGGCATGGGCGCGCAGATAGCGTACGGCCCCTTTGACGTCGTGAATCTGAGCGGGGAAGATAGCGGCGCCGCTGAGGCGATACTGGATCGATGCCACGGCGAATCCGGCGTCGAGCATGGCCTGCAAACCGGGAGGCGGATTGTTGTAGGTGCCGCTTTGCCAGCCGCCGCCGTGAATCCAAATGACAAGGGGTGCACGTTCGGCTTCGCCCGTTGCCAGCCAGAGGTCCATGCTCAAGGTCTGCGTGCCGCCGGCATCGAGGGGGACCGTGGCGTACTCGATGTTATTGAAATTGGGCGTTTGAGCGTGAGTGAAAGCCGAGGCCAGGATAAAGAAGCACAGGAAGTAGGCCGAAATTTTAGGCATGCTGTTTTAACACGGTAGAATGTTAAAAGTTTCGCGTGGAATTTTACCCTCACAATTTTCACTGCCCGCTGCTGAAATGATTGATGTTGGGGGGCTCGCCAGGCTGTTATAATGGCACAAAGACTCCGGTGGCCACGAGGTTTTTCTATGTCCGATACGCAGCATGCTCAATTGATTGCCTGGCTTGAAGATCAGGGGCATACGCCTGGCGAGATTGAGAAAATTTTGGCGAAGGTGGCGGAGTACGATGCCCAAACGCTGCATGAATCGATCTTCGATTCGATCAGTTCGGGGACCATTGATATCGAGCAGCTTGTCCGCGAAGCGTTGGAGAAAGGAGATTCTTAAATTTCATTTCGCTTACAATTTCTTCAAGCGAATGTTGCGAAACTCCACTGGGTGGCCTTCCGATTGGAGCGAAATCGTTCCTCCTGTGAGTTTATTCTCCGCTCCTGCTTCGAGCAGCTTCTTGGCGTTGGGATCCTTTTCGTCGAGTTGAGGCTCGCTGTATTCCATGACCGTTTCGCCGTTGATCTTGTGCCGGATCACGCCGCCACCGTGTACTTCGATCTCGGCTTTGACCCATTGATCGCCGTAAAAAGTTTTGCTCGTGCTGTTGGTGCAATGAGGCGTGTGGAGCTTGCCGTTCATCACGACGTGCGTGCCCGGCGTGCAGAGGTTGGCGGTCGAACGTGGCTGCTTTCCGTCGCCCGCTAAGTATTGTACTTCAATCGACACGGGAAAATCCTGGTCAAGGTCCATCGACTCGGGCGTTTGGCCGTGGATCATCACACCACTGTTGCGTAACGCCCACTCCGGCGCATTGGGAGCTTGCTCGCCGACGATGCGATATTCAAACTGCAAGAGATAATCGGAAAACGGTTCTTTGTAGAACAGATGCCCAAAGCGGTCGTTGAAATCGCCGTCGTATTTGTCATAGGAGACGACGATAGCGCCGTCTTTGACGCGGAAGGTATCGGCAAAGTTGTCGCCCGCTTTGTGGCCAGCAATTTTGGGCGTCCAGCCGGTGAGATCTTGCCCGTTGAAAAGCTCGACCCATTCGTCATCAGCACGAGCAGATGAACCACAAACCAAGAGCATACACGCGAAGAAAGCGGTGCGAACGAGCATATGGACCTCGACTGAAGGTTTAGAAAAGTCAGGTCCAGTATAGAAATTGGATGGCTCCACTGTAAAAGGCAAAAAAAAGAGCCCTCCTCCGACCTGTGATCGGAGGAGGGCCAGGGCACTACGTCGCCAGACGTACTTTCCTTACCCAAACTACGAGGCGGCATTCTCCGCATCACGGAGATCGCGAACCACATCGTGAGCCGCTTTAATCTTCACGTATTGATGTTGAAGAACATCGTGGACCGCCGATCCGGCCGACTCGGTGAGAACATCCTCATACATATGCTTAATATGGTCTTCGCCACGTTCGGCTTCGTTCAAAACAGCTTTCGCGTCGTTGGAGCTTAAAGCGGTTTTGAGATCCATCCACGTGCGATGCAACACTGCCATCACGCTGCCGTCTTCAACGGGGGCTTCGCCGTTGAGCTGCACGAATTGTTTTAGTTCAGCAGCGTTATTTAGCCGTTCGTCCGCGAACTGCCGGAAGATACGTCGCAGGGCAACGTCTTCCACTTGTTCAGCGGCATCACGAAAGCCATTTTCACTATCGATATTGACCCGCAAGAGGTCCTGCAATTTGTCGATCGTTTCCGAGGGCAAATTGCGTGTCGATTCTGGAGTTAGGATAGACATCATTGTTCCTTTCAGACGAGTGCGTCCCTTTGATACCGTACTGAAGAAATGCAAGATGCGTGCCAACAGTGAGCTGACAATCCAATAGTGCCGAAAAATGGCTATTTCCAGCGACTAACGCGAATTTCCGCGATTGGCAGGTCAAGAAGATAGCAGTGCGATGGCAAATCGCCTGCCATGTTGTTTGCCAGCGAACCAAGAGCAATGGCGGTTCAAAAGACAGTGCGCGGCTTAAACTAAGCAGCGAGCTTAAGCTTGGCGGTTTGTTCGGCGACCGCGGGACGCATCACTGGAATGATTTCCGCGAGCGCTGCCCGCACGACATCGTTGGGTTCTTCGAGCAGATCGCTCAACTCGTTGATGTCGTGCAAGACTTCGAGTAGACGGCGCGGCTGCCCCACCGCCGTCATGATCTTGTCGTGATTCGTGGGGAGATGTTGCTCGTGATCGCTGTAGAGCTCTTCGTACAGCTTTTCGCCAGGACGCAAACCGGTGATGGCGATCTCGATATCCTCATCGACGCGCAAACCAGAAAGTTGAATCATGTCGCGGGCAAGATCCATGATTTTCACGGGCTCGCCCATATCGAGCACAAAGATCTCGCTGCCGCGGCCCATCGCGCCGGCTTGGATCACCAACTGAGCGGCCTCGGGGATCAGCATAAAGTAGCGGACCATTTCGGGATGGGTAATCGTGACAGGACCGCCGCGGGCGATCTGTTCCCGGAAGATCGGTACGACGCTCCCTGCGGAATCGAGCACATTGCCAAACCGGACCGTCACAAGCCGACATGGCGACGTGCTGGACTTGGCTTCGACGTATTGCTCGGCGAGGCGCTTGCAGGAACCCATCACGCTGGTGGGATTCACGGCCTTGTCGGTCGAGATCATCACAAAACTTTCGGCGTAAAATTCCTCTGCCAAGTCGACGACGTTCTTGGTGGCGAGCACGATATTCTTGATCGCTTCCCCGGGATGAGCTTCCATCAACGGCACGTGCTTGTAAGCGGCAGCGTGAAAAATGATCTGGGGTTGATGATGCTTGAAGACCGTGTGCAGGCGCTCGCGGTCAGTAAGATCGGCCATCGCGACTTCGACTTCGATATGCGGTGCGAGTTGGCGCAATTCGCGTTCGAGAAAGAACTGCCCGGTTTCCGAGCGGTCGACCAGCACGATCTTCTCGGGAGCGAGTTCCAAGAGTTGCCGGCAAATTTCCGAACCAATACTTCCCGCACTGCCGGTGACGAGCACGACCTTGCCGGAAAGCCAATCGTGAATGCGGTCAATGTCGAGTTGCACAGTAGGACGGCGCAATAAGTCGGTGATTGCGACCGAGCGTGGGTTCACGTCGACACGCTCGCGAACCAATTGCTCATAACTGGGGAGAACCTTTACGCGGAACCCACTTACAGCAGCGAGGTCCAAAAGATTTCGCACTGCTTTGCCCGACAGCGTACCACTGGTGATAAAAACTTCGTCGATGGAGTTTCTAGTCACGAGTTCCGAAATTTCGCTTTGATTTCCCAGGACGGGGACGCCCGCGATCCGGCGGCCCTGGAATTGTGGGCGATCGTCGACAAATCCGATGACTTGGTACTGAAGCGTGGCACTCATGCGCACGGAACGCAACAGGGCCTCACCGGCATCGTTGGCGCCAACGATCAGGACTTTGGCACCACGTGGCATTTGGAACGGTTTCCACTGAAAGTCACGAATTAAGCGGGGAGTCATTCGCACCCCGGCCAGCAGCATCAATGTCACACCCCAGTCCAGCAGGATGACGCTACGGGGTATGACCACAGATGTAAAAAGCATCGTGTCGACTAAGGTGACTCCTATCGTGGCGAGCGTGACCGTGCGCAAGAGTAGGAGCATGTCGCTGAAGCTGACGTAGCGCGCGCAGTCCTGGTGGAGGCGGGCGTGAAGGATTGCTCCCATTTTTATGGCCACGACCCAGAAAAGAGTCGAGATAAATACCGTTCCTGCGTTAGCGGTCGGATGACCGTCGAAGCGTAAGAGGAAGGCTATGTAATAAGCGGCTAAACACGGTAATGCCAGCAGGAGCAAAACAGTAATTAGCCTTTGAATATGTTGAGGTCCCATGTCATTTTACTTTGGTGGGGTTTGTAGCGTTTTGGCAAGTCTTTGCATTTTTCCACGTGTAGCTTGCTGCAATTCAAGTTGGACTGGATGATGGTTCGGCAATTGCTGAGTACACCAGTACAGATGGTGTTCTGCAGCATCAAATTGGCCGAAAGCAATCAGACATTTGCCTAGTTTGCGTCTGACATCAATGGAATTAGGGTAAGCTTTGTAGGCCTGTTGCAAGCTTTGATAAGCTGCGTGCAGATCGTTGAGCTTGAGTTGCATGTCTGCTAGAGTGTTCCAAGCTTTACAGGCGAACTCTGGTACTAGAGAGGGTGTAACTCGCATGGTTTCTTGCGCGGCATAGCGCATGATGGCTTGTTGATCTTGCAACGAGCCATTCGCTTCATATGCCTGCCATAACATTTCCATAGCCGACAAATCCGGCTTAAATTCGTGTAAGAAACCTTGTGCGGTAAGTTCCTGAACCAAGATCAAGGCAATGTACTGCTGATGTATTCCATTCGCCGCGAACGCTGTGCGCCAGAGCTTCATGGCTTGCTCACGATCGTCGGCAATGAAATAATTTTTGCCAATGCCAAATAAATGCATAGGATTGAGCGGGTTAACGCGCAGGCCTTGTTCAGCGTAGGCATAGTAGGTATTCATTCCGTGGCCTTCGAGAAAACACAACTCAGCGAGACAGATGTAGGCCTCGGCTTGAAGTGGGCAAAGCTTGATGGCACTGTGAGCATGGACGTACGCTTGATAGAGCAACTGACTGCTCTCGCCGAAAGCGACTTTAAGCCAACTCCGCAGTTCGTGTTTTGATCGAAAGTTGCTGGCTTGAGCAGCCTCGCGAACTTGGCTGAGCGCCATCGCATTGCCGTTTTCGTGGCAAGCCGTTTCGAACTGTTTGAGAAGGGCACAAGCGAGTTGGGCATGTGCCGTTGCCGAAGAGGGACACTCGCGAACAATTTTTTGTAGACTTTGCAGCTCAATGGCTGCATTCATACGCTCTGCTTCTTCCAGTTCGTCACGCAAATGTTGCCAACCCGCAGTTTTCTGTCGTGCGATGGACTCATTTCCCAGTCGAGCGCGGGTGTATGTGTCCCAAGTCAATGACGACTTCGCAGAAGGGAATAGAGTCATCACAATCCAAAGTGCCGCGACTCCTGTTCCCAGGGTCATATTAAAGTTCGAAAGTTGCGAAAAGGATCGTTGGTGACTCCGGTAGGCAGTTTGCTCATTGGAGAGCTGCCACAGGCGCGACATGCAACCGACAAGCAAGATCGTGACGGTCGCGCAGGCGGGAATAAACCACACAAAATCGACAATAGAATGAACGACGCTGGCGATGAGGGCAGCAAACACCCCTCCCGTGAGGATTTGTATTTGGGTGTTTCTCGTGTGGGTGAAAACGGTTCGTATGCCCCATGAAAATACGATAAGCAGCGCGGTGACTAAAAGTAGCACTCCAGGGAGACCATTTTCAGATGCGACCTGCAGGTACCCATTTTCAGCGTGTGTGAATAACGTGGGGAAGTAGCGATCGATATAGATAGGGTAAATATATTGTTGCGTACCAGCTCCGGACCCCGTGAGCCAACTGGCGCGAAACGCGGCCAAGTTCGCCTGCCAAATACTGCGGCGGCCACCGCCGCTATCAACTACCTCCAGAGACGTGCTTGAGAGCGAGTCAACGCGCTGCGCCAGCTTGTCATAGGTGCCGGTGATCGAAAGTGCCACGACAACAACTATGATAAGTAGTCCCGCTGACAAGGCATGACCAGAGTTCAGGAGACCGGCTTTTGCATAAATCAAAGTTAGGACCACGCCCGAGGCGGTCAGAGCGAGTAAGCCGCCACGCGACAGTGACGCGAGAATGGCGAATGTGACGATCACTGCGGCTACGGTTAAAACCAAGCAGGATGAGTGGTGTCCTTCGGAAGTCCCTAAAGAATTACGCCGTTGCCGGCTGACCGTGTGGACTTCACGAACTGGGTTCCTCAGCAACACGGTGGATGCCACGAGAGCTGATAGTCCTAGTACCAAGAAATGTGCAAAATGATTGCGCGACGTGAATCCAGCTTTAAAAGAATCTTTTGTGTCCACGAAGGGATAATCGTAAAACCAAAAAAACTTTCCATTGGCCGTGAAATACAGCACGATCCCGAAGCAAGCGACAATGGTTGCCGAAATGCCGATCCAGCGAACAATCCGTTTAATGTCTTCAACAGTTTCAAGGCGCTGGACCGTGGTGATGAACAACAAACCATAAGCCATCAAAGTGGCAAGCGACGAGCGCGTTTCTGCGGGGCATAATGAGACAGTTTGCCACGTTCCCAACGACGGTACCGACGCATTCGGACCGTTCCAAAGAGGCAGGATTTCGTAGATTCGTGGTGCAAGTTGACTCAGCCATTCGTGAGGCAGGGGTACCAACTGAAAGGCGACCCATGCGGTTGCGACTGCGAATAGCCAGACGGCCGGTGTGCTGAAGCCCGGAGACTTTTTTATCCAAAGTTGCCGGGCAAACCATGTGAAAGCCGTGAGAACGCAAATGCTAAGAATGGCAAAATGCCCAAGAGGGTGCCTGCCACCAAACAGATGTGGCCCGATGAAGACAATCGACCACAGCCCAAGATCGACGATTTGCAACAGCGTCGTAGCAAGACGTTCATCGCCGCCAACGTTGTGAGCGCGGCGGGAACTTGTTCGAGTTGCTTGCCAAGTCGCCATACCCTGTCTCAAATTTGGTTATCTAGGCAGCTCGCCGAGGTCGAACAGGGGAAGTTTCAGAGCGTTTACGAGGCATCTGGCGGTCTGAGGAGGGTAATCGAACACTGGAACGTGGTGCGCGGAGCTCTTCGGAAGTCTCTTCTTCGTGACCGTAGGTGTATCCATAGCCATAACCGTAGCCATAGCCGCCGTAACCGTAACTTTGTGAATCGGGTGACAGTGCATTGGCCACAACACCCAGCACACGGCAACCCGACGCATGGAAACTTTCCACGGCTCGAATCACTGCACGGCGATGATTCTTCTCTGGCCGTACGACCAAGATCGCTCCATCGACAAGCTGTCCGACAATTTGAGCATCGCTGACGGCGAGAATAGGAGGACAATCGACAATAACGCGATCGTAAACGGAATCGGCCCAAGCAAGTAGTTCGACGAACGCTTGACTGCTCAAGAGCTCGGCTGGATTTGGACGGCGTAAACCGACGGGCAGGACATGCAATCCTTCAACATCAGTTTTATAAATCAATGGCGGTGCGGATTCAGAAGGTGACAGGTTGGATGTGATGACTTCGGCAACGCCCGGGATTCCCTTGAGATTGAGCAACGTGGTGAAGCCAGGTCGACGCAGATCGGCATCAATCACCAGGGTTGTTTTGCCCGCTTGCGCAAAAGCGGTCGAAAGGTTGGCGGTAATTGTCGTTTTGCCGTCGCCCGGTTCAGAGCTGCAAATCAATAGCCGTTCGCATGCCGAGCCCGTCATCGATAAAGCGGTACGAAGCGTGCGGAACGCCTCGGTTTCGACGGCATTAGGCATGGCATGGGTATGAACTGTTTCCATGCCTGTGCCTGGCAAGGGGTCCAATTTTCGCACCATAGCTAAGACGGGAACACCTAGTTGAGCGGTCATTTCCTCAGGCGAGTTGAATCGGTCATCAAGTACGTCTTGGATGTAAACGATGATCGTCCCGAGCACCATCCCGCCCCCCAGGCAAGCGACGATTAAGAAGCGAAGCTGAGGTGACACGGGAACGAGATTAGGAATTGGCGCCCGCACAACGGTTGCTTGGATAGGTGCTTGTTCCTGACGCATATCGACAGTTGAAATCTTCTCGAACAGCAAATCGTATTGGGCCTCCAAGCGTGTGACTTCTCGTTCGAGCATTCTTAATTGGACGACGTCGCCACTGTGCCGCGCAGCTTCTTGGCGGGCCTCTTCAAACGAAGCCGTGATCTGCTGCTCTTTCTGCTGAGTTTGACGAACGGCTTGTTCGAGCATTCTTTGGACAATTGGTCCCAGCTGTTGATTCCCGCCCGCCCCGAATCGTTGACCGATATTCTGGCGATAGGAGTCGAGAAATTGCTGAGTGTTGGTAATTTGTGTCTGTAACTGAGCAATATGCGGATGATTGGGTCCATAAAAGTTGAGCAGGGAATTCAGTTCCTGTTTGGTCGCCAATAGTTGCTTCTGTTGATCTTCCAGGACCGCTAGATCTTCGGTGCTCATTCCGAGTGACGAGAGGAGCATTTGGCGACCGACGGTTTCTTCCATACCCACGAGATGTTGGTTGATATCTTCGCCGCGCTCAAGCGCACCCTTGACCGAAGCTAAAGTCGCCTGCAGTTCAAGTCGTCGTTCTTGTGTGTCCAGCAGTGCATCGTTGAGGCGTAAAGCGCGTTGAATGATGGGTTCGGTGACTTTGTCATCAGCATTCGCAGCTAGGTAACCGACTTGTTGGCTAAAGGATTGCAGCTGATTCTGTTTCTCGGCGAGCTTTGCTTCCAACTCGCCCCCCTTTTCCAGCAAACTTTGTAGTGTTTCACCAGCCGTGCCCCGATGTTTCTCTTCAACGAACTGGAGATACGAGGCAATGACGGCGCGCACGACGGCAGCCGCGGCTTCAGGGTGCTTCGAGCGATAGCTGACGTTGATGAAGTTTGTTTTGCGCGTGACACTCGCGGTGAGGTTGTCCGTAATTGTGTCGACCCATTCGTGAACGGGCACTCCGATGAGATCGACGCGAAATTGTGGCGGCAGTTGCTTGATTGCATTTTGAACCACAATGGGACTCGAGATTAACTTCTGGTGAGTCGCCATCGTATCTTCAGAAGTCTCGTGATCGCCGACCGTTGAAAGATGATCTTGCTTCTGTTGAATAATGAGCAACTCGGAATTCGAGGAATATTTGCGAGTTGCCAAGGTATAAAAAACTGTTCCCAATAAACTGCAGCAGAGAATCGAAGCGACCAGGACCTGCTTACGGCGACGAACAATCTGTAGAAAACGTGCTATCGTTGCCACGATATCAACCGAGGGGATGACATCGGGGTCAGACGACAATTGGGGAGGCATACTTGTCATGGCTGTTTAGAAAAAGTTGTTTCCGGAAACACCGACCGTGAGATGGAAAAGCTTGGAAAGTGTTTCGAAGACGGCCGTTGCCGGTGTTTGTTCGATGCTAATCATGTCGCCCTCAGCGAGAATGAGATTTTCCTGGCCATCGTGTTTAGCACGTTGCATGCTCGCCTGGATCACGATCGGCTGGGGGCGTGTCGAAGTGGGGCGAATGATATACACCTTGTCGGCGATGATCGAAGAGCTGCCCCCCGCGAGGGCAATGGCATCTAACAGGCGGACATCTTCCGTGTGTGAGAGCTCGAATTGACCAGGGTTCTTCACAAGACCACCCACGTGGATCGTTCGCTTGGGTTTGCTCTGGACCATGACGACGTCACGATCTTGTAACCGATAATCCTGGTACACATTGCGGGCAGCCACGTCGGCGAGATTGATGCGTTGGGTCACCGCTTGACCGTTAGCGACTGCAATCGGGGCACTAGCCGCATTGTTAAGAGTGCTATAGGCCGCGAGTTCGATTTCACCTTCTTTCGTGTCTTGCGAAGATTCCTGGGCAAAGCGGGTGTAGTCACCACCAGTTGCCATGTGCTGCCGAATAATCTCCACTTCCGAGCCTGCCTCTTTGGAAACACCGCCCGCCATAGCGATGGCGCTCACGACATCACAAGAATTCCGAGGAACTTCAATAAGTCCTGGTTTTTCAACGGCACCCAAAACCGTAATATGATTGACCGCTTTTTTCTTGAATTCCACGGTGACGTTGGGTTGGACGTATATGCCCCGTTCAATAGCGGTAGAAGCGATCAGCTGCCCCGCATCGACGGGATCGAGACCTCCAACCTGAACCGGCCCAATCGGTGAGACCTCTACAGTGCCTTCTTTGCCAACACGAACGGCAACTGGCCTGGCCTCTTCATTGTCGCGACCCGTGACCACGGTTACGTCTAACAAGTCGTCAGGGCCGATTAGTGAGTTGTCATATCCATTGCCAGTCATGCGTGCCATGTTGAACGATACATCGCCTACGGAGGGTCGCGCGCGCAGGTCCAAGGGAAGATTGTGCGCTTGAAACATAGCGTTGCGACAACCGGTCGCAGAAAGAGCCGACAACAGCAAAACACACAGACAAACAAACTGTTGCGAGCAAGTTGCCCCCAAGTTCACCGCGCTGCTGTGATGACGCAGTCGTTTTCGATGAGGATTGTGATGCAACAGACGCATAATTTTGGGTCTCGACGATGTGCGTACGCATCATCCAAGGGATATGAAGGGGATAGATTAAGCCACGGGATTGCTTGACACCCTCTTCCGGGAGGGTTGAAATACTAACTCGCCTGCAATGCGGCAAGTCCTTTTTTGCGGGACCACGAATCTCGCCTCGATGCTAGCTGGGGATTGGCTTTTGAGAGGAAGTGCTGTCAGAATGCGGCATTTCCATCTGGCCTTGCCTTGTTTTACGAGGTCCTTCTAAACTTACGCCCTAACCGAATGTCAGTTACCCCCGCAAATCGAACTGGCATTTTGTCTGACACAAGCAGCGACTGACCTCTCTGCTGCTCGCACGGTAAGGATGCCGTGCGGAGAGACATTCCGAATCATTACTCGCAGAAGGATGCTCGAGCAATGTTCAACGGGCAAACACTATTTGTTACTGGTGGCACGGGCTCTTTTGGGCACGATTTTATTCGGCTTGTGCTAAGTCGACATAACCCCGAGCGGGTCATAGTTTACAGTCGTGATGAAAAGAAGCAGCACGATATGCGCCTGGAATTCAACGACCCACGGCTTGGGTTTGTCATTGGTGACGTTCGTGACCGCAATCAGCTGTTCATGGCGATGCGTGGCGTCGACTATGTGTTTCACGCGGCCGCGCTCAAGCAAGTGCCATCTTGCGAATTTTTTCCGATGGAAGCGGTGCTCACAAACGTAATGGGCACACACAACGTGCTCGATGCCGCGGAAATCAACGGCGTCAAAAAAATGGTGGTTCTGAGCACAGATAAAGCGGTTTATCCCATTAATGCGATGGGGCAAACCAAGGCCTTGATGGAAAAGCTCACGCTTGCACGAGCAAAGCAGGAAAATACCAAGACGATTTTCTGTGGCGTACGTTACGGCAACGTCATGTATTCCCGAGGCTCGGTCATTCCTCTTTTTGTAAAACAGATCACCAGCGGCATGCCGCTCACGATCACCGATCCGCATATGACGCGGTTGCTTTTGCCGCTCGCCGAAGCCGTGCGCCTCGTGACGTTTGCCATGGAGAACGGTGAGCAAGGCGATATTTTTGTTCGCAAAGCCACGGCCACGTCGGTTCATACGTTGGCCAAAGCGATGCTGAAATTATTTCAAGCCAACAATCCCATTGAAATTGTAGGCGTTCGTGCCGGCGAGAAATTACATGAAATCTTGGTGAGCGCAGAAGAGTTAACACGTGCCGAGGATTGTGGCGACTATTATCGCGTGCATTGTCAGCGCGAACAAAATTACGACGAATATTTTGTGCGTGGGCTGGTTTCGGAGACGATCGCTCGGGAAGGCTACACATCCGAAAACGCGCCTCAATTGTCAGTTCGCGAAACCGAAGAATTGCTTTTGGAATTGCCGGAAATTCATCGCGATCTCGAGCAGTGGTTGCCGCAAGGGTTTGCCCAGCGGAGGGCCGCATGAGCGAGCTAACAAATTGCGCGCAAGTGATTGGAGTTACGGGCCCGCACGGATTTGTCGCAGGACATTTGATTCGCACACTTCGGGCAAAATCAAACATTACAGTACTCCCCTGCCCTCGTGCGGCCTTTGATTGTCCTGAGGAATTGGCAGGCTTTGTATCCCGTTGCGACGTGATCGTCCATCTGGCCGGAAAGAATCGTGGCGAGGAAGGCGAAGTTTATGCAGTGAACGTAGCATTGGCTGAAAAATTAGTAGCTGCTGCTGATTCCGCGAATAAGCCTTTAAGAATACTTTTTGCCTCTTCCACTCAGCGCGATCGAGAGAATTACTACGGTAAGTCGAAAAAACAGGCTGAGAAGATTTTCGATGAGTGGGCTAAAGCAGGTCCTCAGCGATGTGCCACGAATCTAATTATACCGAATGTTTATGGGCCAGGGTGTAAGCCGTTTTACAATTCCGTCGTGGCAACATTTTGTCACCAATTAGCACATGGAATCGGTCCGTGCATCGACGTTGATAGCGAAATTGAATTCATATGGATTAACGAGTTGGTGAAACGGATCTGCCAAGAGATCGACCACGGCCAAAATGTTCAAGAACTGCGGCTTGAT
This sequence comes from Bythopirellula sp., assembly GCF_041737835.1. NCBI lineage: Bacteria > Pseudomonadati > Planctomycetota > Planctomycetia > Pirellulales > Lacipirellulaceae > Bythopirellula > Bythopirellula sp. The sequence goes on from NZ_JBGSQY010000046.1 coordinate 139,834, forward strand.
GGAACGGCGAAATTGAGAGTCACCGAATTGTTGGCCAAGTTGCAATCATTCCAGTCAAGCCACACCGTGCATAACATGGTGCCAGATATCAGCGATCCCCTGGATGCCAGCTTATACGCGACCTACCTATCTTATTTGGAGCTTGACCAGCACGTCCATCGACCACAAATACATCGTGATGAACGGGGATCGTTGTATGAAGTCATTCGTATGGCAAGTGGCGGACAAGTATTTTTTTCCACGACCAAACCGGGCGTGATCCGCGGCAATCACTTTCATACCCGTAAGATTGAATGGTTCTGCGTTCTTAAGGGTGAAGCTGCAATACGCTTACGAAAAGTTGACGAGACCGAGGTGCATGAATTCCTTGTGTCGGGTGATTCTCCTCAGTTCGTCTCGATTCCCGTCCTCTACACGCACCAAATCGAAAACGTGGGACGAGAAGATTTGCTCACGATGTTTTGGTGTAACGAGATTTATGTTCCCGAAGACGCGGATACCTACTTCGAAAAGGTCGCTTAGAAATGACGAAACAGCTCAAAGTGATGACCATCCTGGGGACTCGGCCCGAAATTATTCGCTTGGCACGCGTCATGGAGCTGTTGGATCAGCATACAGAGCACGTCCTCGTACACACCGGCCAGAATTCCGATTACGAACTCAATGAAGTGTTCTTCAAGGATCTGCGAGTCAAGCAGCCGAAGCATTTTTTGAACGTCAACCGGGAATCTTTAGGCAGAATATTAGGCGACGTGCTGATTAAGTCAGAAGAAGTTTTGCGACAGGAAAGGCCCGATGCGGTATTAATCTTGGGCGATACGAATAGCGCATTCGCGGGGATTATCGCCCGCCGCATGAAAATTCCGTTGTATCACATGGAAGCTGGTAACCGTTGTTTTGATTTTAACGTGCCTGAAGAATTGAACCGGCGTATTATCGATCATATTAGCGATTTTAATTTGGTTTATACCGAGCACGCGCGTCGAAATTTGCTTGCCGAAGGCATTCACCCGCGGCGGATTTATCTTACGGGATCGCCGATGAGAGAGGTGCTCGATGACAACAAGCCGGGAATTGACTCCAGCGACATTCTGGCGAAACTGCAGCTCGAGTCTCAAAAATATTTTCTCTTGAGCATGCATCGCGCGGAAAATGTTGACATTGAGGAACATCTTACCGAGCTTCTCGAGGCTATGAACTTGTTGAGCGATAAATATCAGCTCCCCGTCATCGTAACGACTCATCCGCGAACTAAAAGCCGGCTGGATGCGCTTAAATTTCGTTCGCGTGACAATATTCGTTTTCTTCCGCCTTTTGGATACCACGATTATGTGCGACTTCAATTGGAAGCGTATTGCACGCTGTCTGATAGCGGCACGATTAGCGAGGAAAGTTCAATACTTGGTTTTCCAGCCATCACAATGCGAACCGCGATGGAACGTCCCGAGGCCATGGATTCTGGGCACATTGTGCTTACGGGACGTGACCCCGAGACAATTTTGCGGAGCGTGGAGTTGGTGGTGCAAAGCGCGGCCCATGATCGTCGGCAACCCATTGCAAAAGAATATGATGTTACCAACACGTCTTACCGCGTACTTAAGCTCATTTTAGGCACTGCCAAGTTAGGGCATTTGTGGGATGGCATTGTCGCGGCGTAAGGACGGTTAACCTTTTGTGGCGCAAAGACCATGAAAAACCTACCTGAGTCAGCCCAGATGCGAGCGGATCATGCTCCTGGCCAATCCAACGGCCGACCCTTCGTTGCGAGCTTTTATCGACAGCATGGCAAGCGGCTATTTGATCTCGTTCTTGCCGCATTAACCTTGGTCGCTCTTTCGCCGGTACTTCTTCTTGTAGCTCTTAGTGTTCGCTTCAAAATTGGTAGCCCCGTTCTCTTTTGTCATGCTCGAACCGGTTTGCAGGGAAAGTTATTCAATCTCACTAAATTTCGGTCCATGAATGAAGCCGTGGACGATCGCGGCGAACTTTTGCCCGACGAACAGCGGCTTACTGCATTCGGGAAATTATTGCGAGCTTGGAGTTTGGACGAGCTTCCGGAGCTATGGAACATTTTACGAGGTGAAATGAGCTTCGTAGGCCCGCGACCGTTGTTGGTCGAGTATTTGGAACTCTATTCGCCTGATCAAATGCGCCGCCATGAACTGCTCCCCGGGCTGACGGGCTGGTCCCAGATCCATGGACGCAATGCTTTGAGCTGGGAAGAGAAGTTCAGCCATGATGTATGGTATGTCGATCACTGCAGTTTTGCGTTAGATCTTCAGATTCTTTTTAAAACAATTGGCAAAGTTCTCACGCGACAGGGCGTAAGTCAAAATGGTCACGCAACGATGGAAAAATTTAAAGGCACCAAGGAGCAAGCCGTCAAAGAGCATCTTGATAAGGGTGTCATCGTGCTTGGCGCGGGAGGACATGCCAAGGTGGTCGTCAGTACTTTGCTTGCCGCTGGGTACGAGATATCAGGCATCTACGACGACGCACCCGAGTTGCTTGGCAAGAATATACAAGGAATCGAAGTGCGTGGCAGCATTTCTGGCCTTCCTACCCATTCCACGACGCGTGCTATTGTCGCTATTGGTGATTCATTAACACGACAGGCAATCGTTGAACAATTTTCATTTACTTGGATTACCTTGGTTCATCCGACGGCTTACGTAGACGCAGCCGCGAGCATAGGGGCCGGTAGTGTGATCATGGCTGGAGCTATCATTCAACCAGATAGCCATATTGGTCGTCATGCCATTGTCAACACGGCTGCTTCCATCGATCACGATTGCCTGGTCGGTGATTTTGTCCATATTGGTCCAGGTTGTCATTTGGCGGGTGCTATTCATATTGGTCAGCGAACACTCTTGGGAACCGGCAGCATTGTCGTGCCGCGCATCCAAATCGGTGCCGACGTCGTGGTTGGTGCGGGCACGGTGATCATCAAGGACGTGCCTGAAAATGTCACAGCCGTGGGTCACCCGGCGCGAATCATCAAACAAGGCGCCCAGCATACGCAGGCGGCATGAAACAAATAGGCTTCTGATTTATTTATGCGTGTACTTATACTAACTCAGTATTACTCGCCCGAGCCGACGTTCAAATTCGCGGACTTGGCGCGGGGCCTGCGCGAACGTGGGCATGACGTTCAGGTTATTACAGGATTCCCTTGCTATCCTTTGGGCCGTATCTACTCTGGATACCGCCAATCGCTCTATCAGCAAGAAACGGTCGACGGCATTGACGTCACGCGACTACCGCAATGGCCTGACCACAGCCGGTCGATCCTACGGCGAGTGCTCTATTATTTTTCTTTCGCATTGTCGGCCGCGACAATCGGATTATGGCGGGCTCGACAAGCCGATGTCATTCTCGTTTATCAATCGGCGTTTCCCGTGGGTTTAGCGGCTTGGGTGATTAGCCGAGTCAAGCGTATACCGTATGTTTGCGACGTGGTGGATTTGTGGCCAGAGAGCGTGGCTGCCACGGGGTTTATGCGGAATCGATTTGCTCTGGGCATCATTCGGGCGATTGTGAAATTCGTTTATCGAGGCGCTGAGCGTATTAATGTGATCACGGAAGGATATTGGGGCAATTTAGTAGATCTAGGAGTTCCGGCTGAGAAACTCTCTTTAATTCACTGTTGGCCTAGTGCTGGTCAATTTGATCCGGTACCAAGAGATGCTGCATTCGCGCAAGCAGAGAAGCTGGCAGGCCGATTCAACGTTATGTATGCCGGTACGATGGGCCCAGTGCAGGATCTTCGCACAGTGATTGATGCTGCCTTACTATTGCTGGATACTCCTGCAGTGCAGTTCATCATGGTTGGTGATGGCATGGAAAGTGAAGAACTCGCTGCCTATGCCAATCAGCGGGGATTAAACAACGTGCGATTTCTGGGACGTAAGTCGCCAACCGAGGTGCAAAAGCTGTTTCCGTTGGCTGATGCACTATTGGTTCATCTAAAAAGTGACCCTATGTCGAAGATATCTATTCCTTCGAAAACTTTTGCCTATATGGCGGCTGGTCGGCCAATCTTGATGGCTGTTGAGGGAGAGGCTGGTGCGCTTATTGAGAAACATGGTTGTGGAATTGCCGTGCAACCATCCCACCCAGAAGCACTAGCCAAGGCGATTAGAACTCTCTATAACCTGCCCTCAACTGAGCGACAAAGCATGGCTCGATGTGCGTTGTCGGCGTACAACAATCATTATCATCCGGATCGACAGATTCAAAAATTCGAGACGTTGTTGCTCGATACACAAGGTAAAAACAAGTTCAAAAAAACAGTCGATCATCAACCGAGTCTGGAACTTGGCCCATCTTATCCCCATTCCTGAGAGACTTGATTTTTCTCATGCAAGTTGAACTGATAAATACGGATGATGCTCGCTGGTCTGCCATGCTTGGGCGAGTGGAACATGATGTTTATCATTTGCCAAAATATGCGTCTTTGGAATCTCAACAGGGAACCCATGAGCCTGCCGCACTGTATGGAGTGGACGATAAGGGCGATGAATTTCTCGTTCCTCTACTGTTACGATCTCTTCCTGCAAGACTTGGACTACCCGACTCCTGGCGCGATGCGACGGTTCCGTACGGATATCCGGCACCTATCGGCTCATGCCGCGACGCTGCATCGATGAACGATTTTTTGCACCAGGCCGCAAAAGTTGCCCAAGACAATGACGTGATTTCACTCTTTTTGCGCTGGCACCCCGTATGGCCAAGACTTTCACGCCGCGCTATTGCTAATGAGAAGATCGTCGATCATGGTCAGACCGTGTTTGTCGACCTCACGGAGTCGATCGAGGAGTGGCACGCGCAAACGCGAAACGAACTTCGGTACAGTGTTCGGCGTTTAGGCAAACTCGATTATGAAGTGGCTATCGACGATTGGTCGATGTTACCGGAATTTCATCGAGTGTATCAAGCGACCATGGGACGCGTAGGTGCCAACAGCAGATATTGTTATTGCTTGGATTATATATATGGTCTTCGTGAAGCATGGGGCGAATGTCTTCATCTTGCCAGTGTCGTTTCCCCTGAAGGAGAAATAGCTGCTGCTGCACTCTTTAGTGAGTGTCACGGAATTCTGCAGTACCATCTCAGCGGTTCGGATGAGAAGTACCTGCGTTTGGCACCAACCAAATTTTTGCTCGATCATATGCGATATTGGGGCAAAGAGCGCGGCGATAAGGTTTTTCATTTAGGTGGTGGAGTTGATGGACAAGAAGATTCTTTGTTCGCATTTAAGGCAGCCTTCTCGAAGCATCGAAGTTCATTCCAGACTTCGCGGATCATTACTGATAGAAATCGTTATGAGCAAGCGATGATAGCTAGCTGCGGCAAGCCATCTCATTCTCAGGAGATGTTTTTTCCAACCTATCGCAAAGCAGCTTAGGTCGAGAGAACAGTCAGCATTGAACCCTAGCCTGTCTGTGCCTGAAGATTCTCGTAAGCGGCGCGTAATTGATCGCGGAGGTAATGTTCAGTAGGACTTGCAGAAAAGGGAAACTGTGCGGGCGGTGAGCTGATTTGCTTTACCGTCTGACCATTATTCTTAAGTAGCTCGAGCAGTTGTTCGAGAACGCCTTGAGGATTGGTGCATAGGTCGCGATATTCAATTATTAGTGTGTTGTTGCTGCCGATCTGCCCAACTTGCTCAGCAATCGCACGCTCAGTAAAAAAGATTTGACCGGCAATCTGCGAAGGCACTGGTTGATGCTGTAGCCAAACATATTCCTTAGGTTTAAGTGAAATCCACTTATCTATCGAACCCAGTTGTGCTTCTCTGGCCTTGAGGATCGACAGCCCGTTGTCGATGGGATCACGGCGTATCCAAAGAAATATACTTTTCGGCAGAACCTGCTGCATTCTCTTCAAATGCCAAATCAATAAGAACGACTTAAACACGAGGGGCTTGTCGAACGCATGTGTCATGTTGATGAGCACTTTGCGCAAGCGAACCCAATCAATGTGCTGTTCAAAGCCTGCCGGTTGTTCAGCCATTTCTGGATAATCTAAAAGGTATCTCCAAAAATAGCCAAATTCATGGGGTTCTTGAATACTTGCCGTTCGTCCCAGATCGGAGCTATAGCTGTACGGCCTGGCTCCCGCGAGCAGTTTTTCGGAAAGTCTAATGCCGTAGCAAGGCGCTCGCCAGAAACTTGCGATGAGGTTATTGATATAACCGACATCCAAATTGGCACTAATCAGCTGAGATAAGAGCGTCGTGCCAGATCGTGGTGCGCCAACGATGTGGATTGTGGAGTAGTCTTCAGGCAGTTCAAGGAGATTTTGATCGTGACTGCTTGCCAGCGACTGGTTGAGTGCCAAAAGCATCTGCTCATAACTCTCATCCTTCTTGTAGTGTCCGATCAAAGTGGGTTCGATTCGCTCACAGGACATGCGATTATCTGCTATCTAGAACGACCTTCTTAGGAATATCATCGACATGCTCTGGGTTCCTATCGAGCACTATGCCGTCGCCGGTAAGTATAACTCGTATGGTTTTCAATGCGATGCTCAGATCTAACAACCAGGAATAGTTGTTCACATATTGAAGATCGAACTCGATGCGTTGCGACCAAGGAAGTGTGTTCCTGCCGGAAACTTGAGCTAGTCCTGTAATGCCGGGCTTCATGTCACAACGGCCTTTCTGTCGAGCAGTGTAACGCTCATGGCGTTCTAAGATTCCAGGACGGGGCCCGATGAAAGACATTTGCCCTAAAAGAATATTGATAATTTGAGGTAACTCATCGATGCTTGTCCGGCGAAGGATACGACCGATGCGAGTAATGCGATTTTCTAGGGGAGAACCATCCTCATTTAAAAGCTTGTCGGCGTCTTGTACCATCGTGCGGAATTTGAACACATCAAATGGCCTGCCCTTGTAACCCGCGCGAGTGTGGCAAAAAAAGATTGGCCCACGGCTGTCGAGCTTAATCAAAAATGCCACGACGAGGCCAACCGGTAGTAGCAACATCAGAAGCAGTGCTGCGCTAACACGATCAAGCGAGTATTTAATGTGGACTTGAAGAGCTTGGAAGGGCATCAGATCTTTTGTCGACCGTGTTCAAAAATTGGACAGGATTGCGGCGATTCTAGTAATGACACTTGCTATCTACAAGATCAGACTCGCCTTGACGGGGCACAATTGCTGCCGCTATACGTCACCCGCTGTACGACTCAAAGTGACGATGTTGCTAGCATGCGAGCGCCCTTCCTAATCGGCTAAATCAAGATGAAGTTCTCGGATTTCCCTGCATGGCCCGTATGTGGCGACGATGAAATTGCCGCCGTCGAACGCGTGTTACGTTCTGGACGTCTCAATTACTGGACGGGAACGGAAGGTCTTGCCTTTGAGAAAGAATTTGCCGCCTACGTCGGCTCGCGCTATGCGATAGCGTTAGCGAATGGGACCGTGGGCTTGGAGCTAGCGCTTGCTGTGCTAAATATTGGGCCCGGCGATGAAGTCATCGTTCCGAGTCGAACATTCATTGCCACGGCGAGCAGTGTTGTCGCACGTGGCGCGCGGCCCATATGCGTTGATATCGATCGCGACAGTCAAACGATGACTGCCGAGACGATTCGCCCCCATCTCTCGTCGCGTACCAAGGCGATTATTCCCGTGCACTTGGCCGGTTGGCCCTGTGATATGCAACCGATCTTGGAGCTGGCAAAGCGTTTGGATTTATGGGTCATTGAAGACTGTGCGCAGGCTCACGGTGCCAAATATCGTGGCAAGCCCGTGGGAACAATAGGTGACATTGGCGTCTACTCCTTTTGCCAAGACAAGATTATGACCACCGGAGGTGAGGGTGGTATGCTCGTGACCGATCGCGAGGAAATTTGGAAACAGGCATGGAGCTACAAAGATCATGGAAAGTGTTACGACGCGGTTCATAACCAACAGCATGCCCCCGGCTTTCGCTGGCTGCATAAGTCATTTGGAACCAATTGGCGGATGACGGAAATGCAGTCGGCCATTGGTCGCATTGTCTTAAGAAAGCTTGATGCCTGGGTCAAGGTTCGCCGCCAGAATGCGGAATTCTATCGTAAAGTGCTCAGCGATTGTGACGCAATTCGCGTGCCCCAGCCAGCAGTCGAAGATTACCACTCATTTTATAAATTCTATGCTTTTGTTAGGCCTGAGAAATTACTGCCCGGTTGGAATCGAGATCGTCTCGTCGCGGAAATCAATGCTCTAGGTGTGCCATGTTTCACGGGTTCCTGCAGTGAGATCTATCTGGAAGAAGCCTTCCCACGGGAATGGCGACCCGCGGAACGGTATTCCGTGGCAAAAGAGCTTGGCGAAACGAGCTTGATGTTTTTAGTGCATCCTGGAATTGATAGCACTTCTATTAATCAAATACGCTGTGTGTTGAAAAACATTAGTGAGTCGACTTCAACTCAGCTATCTTCGGCAGCTATCCGCAAGAGTGCATGATTCTCTTGACGGTGTTAACTGAATCCGGGACTATGCAATCGCTATTAATTGTGCTGTCGCATACACCAGTCTGTTAAGCCACAAGTGATGCCTGCAAATCAGTTATTACGTCCGTTGCTGAAGAATAGCGCGCTCATGGCTTTGTCGGGCGTGGCAGGCGCACTCGTTGTCGTTCTTTCGGTCCCGATCATCATCGCCCGACTTGGGCCCGATGGGTATGGCGTGTGGGAGTGTCTGCTTGCTGTATCGAGCACCGCGATGATTTTCCAAACAGCGATTAACGGAACCTTGCTATGGGGAATGTCTGTCAGTTGCGGCGCGGATGATAAGCACGAAAGCCGCAGATTGGTACGTCTTGGCACGGGAGTGACACTTCTCTTGGTTGTATTGTGTGTGCCATCGCTTTGGGTTTTTCGAAATTCGATAGTCGCCGGATTAAGTGTGCCTGAGCAGTGGATTGGCGAGGCACGGTGGCTCTTACCCCAGATCGTAATGGTGATGCTCTTGGGAGGAGTCAATCAGGCTCTCTTAGCTTTAATTGCTGGTTACCAAAGAGCGGGTTTGGCTGCACTAATTCAAGCACTCGGCTTAATTGTGACAAATGGCACGATCATCGGCATACTTTTATCAGGGGGAGGGTTGAATGCCTTGTTAAGCGGCATGCTTGCGGGGTTTGGAGTAACCCTGTTGGCCAGCTATGCGGTTGCCACTTCAATCTGTGGTCGAATTGCACTATGGCCTGCTTGGCCTTCGCCTCATGAATTCACTGTCCTAATGCCATTTGCTGGATTGTTGTTGCTCAGCAATCTCACGTTGCTACTGCGCGATCATGCCGACAAACTTATTCTCGCTTCAATGGGGACAGTGACTGAGGCGGGTTATTTCGCCATCGCACAACGGTTCTCTTTACTAATCATGCAAGTGGGTGGGACCGTTTGCCTGCCATTGACTGCCGCGGTCGGCTCTCTCTACGCGGTGCAAAACTGGGCTTCTATCCGAGAACTCTATACACAAGTGAGCACATGGTTGGCAGCGGGAGTCGGCCTGCTGGCTTTCTTCGTCTGTACGATGCGCGAGCCGCTCTTTGTCTTGTGGTTAGGCGAAGATCATCCTCAATCGCATGTCTATTTGGTGTTGTTGCTATTAGGGGTCACTTCCGGGCTCGTGTTTACTGGTGCCGGGGTAGCATTAGCCAAAGGCATTGGCCGGCCTGGGCTGGAAACAGCTTATGCAGTGATCACTTTAATCTTCATTCTGATTACAAAGCCAACTCTGGTTGCGATATGTGGCGTAGAAGGTTGTGTCCTTTCGTCGGCACTAAGTTGGTGCCTGGGTGCAATCTGTTTCGTTCTGATATTACATTCTCGCATCAATCTGCCGCGCGAAATACTTGCTCGCAGCAGCGGCATTTTTCTCGTGACAATAGTGCTAACCACGATTGCTTGGAAAGTCACCAGTAATTTCTCGTTCTCCACAACGGGTCGACTTGAAGCTGCTCTGCAACTGCTCATTGTTGGGTTGCCACTCGCTATTACCTATGTAGCACTGCTGAGTTTATTCCGTTTAATCCCTTCACCAACCAGCATGTTGGCAAGCCTTCGGGGGGGATCAGAGATTGTGGTGAAGGAGGCAACCGCATGAGATCGTCAGCACCAACTTTTCCCAGGGCGCTTCCCTCGCCAGCACCTTTATCCGGTCACGTTCCACGTGCTTTTCCTCAGGTGCATCGTCGCGGGGTTACCTATCCAGCGCTGCTCTCGTCGCGGCTCGTCCGCTTAGCTCCGATACTGTTTTTTGAGCTGTATTTAACCGGTTCCGTGCTCGTGTTTGCATTCGGGCCAGTTCAATTCACGGTCTTCAATCAAACGACTCTTTATACCTACCTTGCACTTGGGCAACTGGCAATTGCCATGGGGTTCAAGCTTGGGATGGCCAACCCTCCGCGACGTTATGCGGGTTATATTTCGGTGCGTAGATTGTTGCCCCTAACGATTTTGCTCACGCTAGTATTGTTGCCAATTACCTTACACTACCGCAATTATGGCAACTTAAGTCTGTCGGAAGCCCTTGCAGATCCTAATGCCGCTTATATGGCGCGGCTCAAGAGCTTTGAAGAAGAATCTTTCGTTGGGTTGATATTGGCACGTGGACTCTCTGCTCCCCTGCTGGCGCTTTTTATGCCCTTAGGAATTGTCTACGGAAGAAGTATGGGGCTATTCTGGAAAGTCCTATGGGGCATAGGCATGGTGGGGATCTTGGCACTTGCAATTTTCTCGGGCGCTGCCATGGGGCTTTTCGACATGGTGTTGGTAATTCCCTGGATGCTTTGGCTCGCAGTGCATCACCGCTCTGTGCAAGAATCATCTGATACCCAGAATTTCTGCAAGCGAAAGAAAAGCAACCCTTGGATGAAACGGTTGACGTTGGTCGCCGTAACGCTTGTGGTAATGTTTGCTGGCATTAAGTATTTCGGTCATTCACGACAGGCCCGCTATCAGCTTTCGGGTAATCAATATCCCCATTGGACGATTGGCTGGTCGGAGGAATTGTATGGCTTTCCGTTGCCTGACTCTTTGGAGTATACCTCCTATATGATCTGCAACTATTGGAGTCACGGCTATGAGGGGCTTTCTTTATGCTTAGAATTGCCTTTCGAGTGGAGCTATGGCTGTGGTCACTCGCGTCTTTTGACGCACTGTGCAGCCATGCTAGGTGCCGATGCGTCACTCATCACGGAAACGACATACCCTTTGCGGTTGCAGGCCGACTCAGGTTACGACGCATTTGGCGTATGGCATACGGCCTATCCTTGGCTAGCTTCTGATTTGACCTTTTTTGGTGCCATCGTGTTTATGGGCTGGATGGGCTATCTGTTAGCTCTCGTCTGGAAGGATGCTGTCTGCAAGACGAATCCGTTCGCGGTAGGATTTCTGGTGCAGATATTGATGTTTTTTTATTATATCCCTGCAAATAATGGCCGTATCTCGTTCCCGGAAGAAGCGATTGCCTTTTGGGGAACGCTAATGCTTTGGCTACTAACCCGTGAACGCCGCACTCAGGTGCGACATGTCCTAACGCCAAGAATTATTACATGAGCCAGCCTTCATACCCACGAGTTGCCATTGTATCGATGAACCCCATGTGCGGTGATCAGTGCAATGGCATCCTTATGAAATCTCTCTTTCAAGGCTGGCCACGCGAACGATTGAGCCAAATTTATTTTCCCACGGTTGAAACCTGGCAACCTGATCATTCACTCTGTGCTGATTACCGCTCGATAAGTTCCTGGGGACGAGTGCGATTATTAAAGAGAAGCTCATCGCAGGAAAGAATTACACCGAAACCACCACCGACAAGGCTAGAAGAATTTAGTGGATCAATCCGTCGCAAGGTGACATCGTTAGTTAGGCAGCCGCAATGGATGAATTGGCTTCGTCCATGTGCTGAACTCTGGAACGCTACGTTTCCGCTTAGCCGATTACTCGAATGTCAGTTGAGGGAGCTACAACCCGATTGTGTCTATGCACTTTTGGGAAATTACCATCTCACCAAGAATACTTATCTGGCCTGCTCCCGATTGAATCTGCCCCTTTATACTCACGTGACAGATGACTTTGTTACGGCCCAGTATCAGGACGTACCCTTCAGTGGAAAATTGCAGTCGCTTTCCGACAAGTGGTTTCGACGAGCTGTTGACTACTCACAAGGCTTAGCTGCGATTAGCCCTCTTATGGCTCAAGAATATAGTTCGCGCTATGGCAAAGAATGGTCGTGGTTTACGACAGGTATCGATCCGGATGTTTATGATCCCTTGCCACGTCGACCCGATGGAATTATAAGACTTGTCTACTCGGGCAATTTAGGTCTCGAACGTTGGCGAACACTACGCACCTTGGCCTTAGCACTTCAATCACTGAATAGCGATGAATTACCTATTCGTTTAGCAATCTACGGGCCTGAGAACCAACTTCGAGAGCATGGTACGGCGCTTAACATTTCGCCGGTCGTTGAATTGCGCGGATGGGCGCAGCCCGACAAACTACCGCAGATATTCCATGATTCGGATATTCTTGTTCATGTGGAAAGTTGCGATACGAAAAAGGGAGATTACACGCGTCTCTCTTTTTCGACGAAATTGAGCCAGTATATGATGGCAAACCGTGGGATTCTCATGGTGGGCTCAGCGGAGGCTGGTTCGCTTCGTATGGTCTCACGCGTGGGAGCCGGTTTTACAACGAATGAGGTTGATCCGCTCGCACTGGCCAAGGCCATTGCGTCACTGTTGCGCGATAGGGCTCGACAGGAATCTTATGGAACCCAAGGACGCAATTGGGCGCTTCAATGGTGTGATCAATCAACCGCACACGAAAGATTTCGGCGAGAGATCCAAGCAGTCGTCGACTCACGGAAGGTGGAGAAGTGGTTTTCTCGCGCTGCCGGATAATCACGCATTCCCAATGGTTTCGAATAAATAATCGATGCTGCTAACGTCTACATCGTTAGCGTCCGTAAAATCTTGATAGAGATTGACTTTTGCAAATCCACTGCTGAGATTGCCGTAATTAGCGCCTGAAAATATAAGATAGTCATCTCGTCCAAAAACTCTGTCGTTGGCATTCGAGTCATAGAAATACGCGATATCACTGCCACCGCTTCTTGAATAGGCGTAGACACCGTCGAAGCCGCTGGCATAGTTATAATACGTGCCTGCCACATCCTCCATAACGCTGTGCGTCGCGCGGCTCGTAAAGCGATCATTGCCCGCCGAATCGTGGAACGTTGCGTAATCGGTTCCGCCAGCTGTTGCGTAAGCATAGACACGATCAAAGCCTGCGGTATAGTTATAAAACTCACCGGTTAGGCTGAAGAGCAAGGCATAACTTGGGCCAGCCACGAGACGATCATTAGTCGATCCATCATACAAATACGCCGTGTCACTGCCACCTTTGCTGGAAAATGCATTGACTCGTTCAAAGCCTGAGACGTGGTTAAGAAATGAGCCATTGTTGGCTTGCAGAACTCCATAGTTGTGCCGACCAGTGAATGTGTCGTCACCCACGCTGTCGTAGAGGTTGGCTGAATCAACTCCTCCGCGAGTTGCATAGGCGTAAATTTCGTCGAATCCTTGAGCCACGTTTGTAAAGGATGCGCCCTGACCCATCAATGACGAGTAGTTTGAATGGCCTATGAAAAGATCGTTGCCGACACTGTCATAAAGAGAAGCGACGTCGTTTCCACCCGATGTCGCATAAGCCGAGAGATAGTCGAAACCATTCGCTTGGACATTGAACTCGTTGTTAGCTCCACGCAGGTTGCCGTATTCTGGTGTGGCCGTGAAGATGTCGTTTCCCGAACTATCGTACAAAAATGCCCGGTCGTCACCACCATTTGTTGCGAATGCCTGTAGGGAATCAAATCCTCCTGCATAGTTGTAGAAGTTGTTGTTAGATCCGTACAGAATTCCATATTGAGGTTGGGAATAAAAGTAGTCGTTCGTCGTCCCGTCATAGAGCAGAGCGGCATCTGTGCCAGCCGTTGAATGTGCGAATGTCTTAGAGAACATAGAGACGATGTTTTGGAAGCCCGTTCCTGACATTGTTCCCGATGTTGCTGTGGCAGTGTACGTGTCGTTGCCGACCGAATCGTACAAAATCGCCAGATCGCTACCGCCACCGCCATTAACTGTCGCGTATTCTGTATTCACGGTCGCGACGTAGTATCCAGTACCAACTACGATTGCGTTGCCGACTCGCAACGTGGCGCTTTCGTTTCCACTGGTCCCGGTGATTGTGATCGAATCCGTGCCGTTGGCTCCGTTAATACTAAACCCACTCACGGCGATCGAGCTAAAGTCGTGGGTAATGCCGTTTACCGTGAGTCTGTGCGTGCTGCCGGCTGTGAATTCAAACGTGTCGTTGCCACTGGTGCCGGTGACGTTCACAGTGGTTCCCGAAACTGAAACCAAATTGCTCAGCCGCAACCCCGCGTCGGCGTTATTGCCGATCACACAGACATAGAACTCCTGGCCCGCAGTGGCATAGGTGTCCACGCGCGAACTACCATTGGCCGCATTGCCCGAAACGATAACCTCGCGGTTGGCGTTGTAGAGCTGAACATTAAGTTGTCCGTTCGAGCCGTACAAACCTTCAATAGTGAGATAACCATTTTGGCTGGCTTGAACGCGATACCAAGTTTCGCCGTTCATCGACAGGCCGCTCAACTGCGAATAGCTGATAGCACCTAGATCAGTAAAGGTGAAACTGCTGCCCGCCGTGGCGATTTCCAAATCGTAATAACCCAAACCGCCGGTCGAAGAAACTCCAACCGTGTAGGTTTGGCCGGCGACAACGTTGAATGTGAATGTATCCCCGCTGTTGCTGAGCGAGCCCGAGCCGTTCGACAAACTCCAAGCAACGTCCATCTCGTGGGTCATGTTCGCGGCGGAGAACGAAACGGTTCCGGTGCTCGTAGCCGTGAACTTCATGTAGTCGACATCGGAGAGCGTGCTAATCACTCCGCTCACTTCTCGTGAGCTATTGAGCGAACCCAGATTGTGGGCCGTGGCGACCGTCGAACCGTAATCGTCGGTCGGCATGAGGGCATTGATCGCCGCACTCACGTTCAGACGCTTAAATGTCAGCCCCGTCGACGAATCGACGAATGACGTGGCGGTCGCCATCATGTGGTCGTAGATCATATCTTGCGTGATATTCACACGACCAGCGAATTCCATCGCCTGGCGAATGAGTACGCTGGCACCAGCCACATACGGCGACGCCATGCTCGTGCCGGAGAAAATCGCGTAGTCGTCGGCAACTCCATTTTTGTTGCCTTTGTAATCGGGCACAGTACTACGAATCGACGATCCTGGTGCGGCGATCGCACGAACGTCGCGTTGGCTGTAGTTGGCCAGCACACCTGCGTCAGTGACCGACATTACTGGTACGACGTACTGACTCGCGGCCGGATAGCTCAATCCGGGCGTGTTGTAACTTGCGTAAGCATTGCCGGCAGATACAGCGATGAAAATTCCGGCCGCCTCGAGGTCACGAAACTCGTCTTCGAGAGTTGACCATGACGGCGCGGAATTGGCGTTCCAAGTGGCCACGCCCAACGAAAGATTAATTGCCGTTATAGGGTTTTCAAAACTGTTGCGATTATTGATGACCCAGCGAAGTGCATTCTCAACCCAACTGAAGTAACCAGCTCCCGAATCGTCGAAGACGCGCAAGGCGACAAGATCGACGCCAGGAGCAACGCCTTTGTCATTGCCTTCGCTGCCACCAATGATGCCGGCGACTGTGTGCCGTGCGAACCCGAAGGGCCATCGTCGTAGGGATTGGCGTCGTTCTCGCCCGTGAAGTCCCAACCACCGACGACGCGATAATTCGATCCGAATCCCCCACCGAGCGCGAAGTGGTCGTAGGCAATGCCGCTGTCGATGACGGCGACCGTTTGGCCTATGCCCGTGAAGCCGTAATTGGCAACGACTGAATTCAGCCCCGTTGTATTGTGTGCGCTATAAAGCGTTTGCTCGATGCTGTCGAGCTGGTCATCCAGATCAAGCAGAGCATTCGTATCGAGCCAGAAGTCAGGATCGGAAACGACTTCATGATCGATCTGAATTTCTTCTTCGATGTAGTGATGTTCAATAGCACCACCAAACAACGGATCGGCCGTCATCATGCGGCGATCTTCGAGAGTTTCGATGCATCCCTTCCAGGCGAATTGATTCGTCTTTGTTTTGGCAGCCTTGCGCATTCCATTTCCCCTCTGGGCAACTCGCTTCGCAACACAGCAAACGGAATCGCGCAGGGCGAAACTGTCTGCCGGCGAGCCAATTTCCATACAAGTGATAAGAGCCTTGGTGGCAGCCGCAGAGGGGTGACGGCAGCATCGTGAAAAGTGATAGGATAAGTGAGTATCAACACAGCGCGATCCAAGCGCAGCGTTTGACACACTAGAAGCCTAGTTCACAAAGCCGGGGCAATGAGAGAAACTTTTCGCGACGGGGCGGATCAGCGATCCATCTGTGTCCTACTCCGAGGCTCCTTCAGCCGAGCGTGTTGCTGGCCATCCACTATGCCGCCGACGCGCTGATTAAGGGCAACCTTCTGTTGCCCATTTGCAACACCTGTATAGAACTACGTTGGAGAACCTCAACGGTTCGTCAACGCAGTTTGCCCGCTGTTTTTGCCCGAACCAGAGGATCCATACCCCTGCCCTATCGGGCGAACGCGAGTTACCATAAAGCAATATCACTTGCGGCGGCGACTGTGTCTACACGAGAAAAGTGTCTTGCTGAGAAGTTGGACCATCCATGGCAAAAAATAAATTTCAGGCCAGGCAACATTCAGATTCTGGCTCGGCCGAGACGATCGAGTCGCCGCTGCGGTTACTCGGCAAGGCGGCTTCGCCATCGTCGGTGGATAATCGCGTTGCTGCAAGACGAGGCATCGCCATCGTTGAAGGCAGCGCACCACACTTAAGCCAAGAAACGCTCAATGTTTTGCGCAATCGGTTGCGTATTGTGGCGATCTTACTATGTGCCGGATTTGGCGTGTTTCTGTTGAGGTCGTTTTCGACTTTCGACGAATACACAGCCAAAGGCAGCGGTGAATTGCTCGTAGGCCATATTGCAGTGACTCTGTTGCTAGCATTCATGGCTTGGCGGCTTTGCGTGAAATGCAACATGGTTTGGAAGCATCTGCGGATCGCCGAGTTTTTGATCTTCGGCGCGCCGGCCGCTTACATGATGACGGTGAACGTTTATAACCTGATTGATTGTGCGCAGCTCCCCGATGGCCATGCCCATGTGCCGCATATTTCTTCGTTCTGGGTGCTGCTGATCTTCTGTTATTCGATATTCATACCCAACACTTGGCGTCGAGCCCTGGTGGTGCTCAGCATTTTTGGAGCAGTTCCATTACTCGCGATCATCATTGCTGATTTTCGCTCTCCTGAATTTGCGGCCTTGTTGGACCATGATGATTTTGATGGAACATTCATCGAACACTTTTTGATCATGGCCATCGCCGTGGCGACGGGAACAGTCGGCGTGCGGGCGATTGGCACGTTGCGGCAAGAGGCGTTCGTTGCCAAGCAACTTGGCCAATACCGCTTGCGGCAAATGCTCGGCAGTGGCGGCATGGGCGAGGTCTATCTGGCCGAACACCAAATGATGAAGCGCCCCTGCGCAATCAAAGTCATTCGCCCTGAAAAGGCCGGCGATCCCCAAGTGTTAGCCCGCTTTGAACGCGAAGTGCAAGCCACGGCCAAGCTCTCGCATTGGAATTCCGTCGACATCTATGATTACGGCCGGACGGCGGATGGGACCTTTTATTATGTGATGGAATTTTTGCCGGGGCACAACATCGGCGAAATTGTTGCGGATTACGGCCCGATGACGGCTGGTCGAACAGTTTATCTGATGCGGCAAGTCTGCGATGCCCTGTCCGAAGCCCACGGGCATGGATTGGTACACCGGGATATCAAGCCCGCAAACATCTTCTGTGCCTACCGTGGCGGGATGTATGACGTTGCCAAGATATTGGACTTCGGTCTGGCCAAGCCCCTGAGCGATGCCAACGATGCGGGTCTGACGCAAGAAGGAACAATCACGGGTTCGCCGCTCTTCATGGCTCCCGAGCAAGCTGGCGGGACGGAAGTCGATGCCCGGAGCGATATCTATTCCTTGGGTGCGGTCATGTATTTGATGGTCACGGGTAAACCGCCGTTCGATTATCAACAGCCGATCAAAGTGCTCGTCGCTCACGCGAGCGAGACGCCCGTTTCACCACGGGAACTCAACCCCTCGATTCCCGTGGAACTCGACGAGATCATCATGCGCTGCTTGGAGAAAGCCCCCGAGGATCGTTTTCAAGACGTCGCCTCGCTGGCCGAGCAGTTGGAGCAAGTGCCAATTAGCGACCTCTGGTCGAGCAAGTTAGCCTCGGAGTGGTGGAACTGCAACGGCTGCCCCGAACGCAAAGCGATGGCGGCGGAAGCGGTGGAACTGGCGGCGGTGTGAAAACCACATCCGCGATATTCTTGACTCCACTCGCAGACTCTTTTCCCGAACCTCCTGGGAAAATCCCCTGTCTTTCACTCCCGGGGATCGCCGAATAGAATGAACTGTTTGTTTCCCAGGCTCCAGCGACCGCAGGGCCTGTCTTTCCACTCAGCTTGCCCATTTGCACACCTCACCGACCATGAAGCCACGTACGCTCTTTCAAAAGATTTGGGATAATCACGTTGTACTTGAAGAACCAGGGCGGCAAACGATTCTGTACATCGACTTGCAATTGGTGCACGAAGTGACAAGCGCGCAGGCCTTTGATGGTTTGCGGATGACGGGGCGAAAAGTGCGACGCCCCGAGCGGACCATCGCCACGGCCGACCACAATGTGCCGACCTCCGACCGCAGCTTGCCGATTCTTGATCCGATCTCCAAAAAGCAGATCGACACCTTGCGAAACAACTGCCAAGAATTTGGCATTAAGCACTACGACCTCAATGATCCCAATCAGGGGATCGTGCACGTAATCGGCCCCGAGCTGGGTTACACGCAACCGGGCATGACAATCGTTTGCGGCGATAGCCACACGTCAACTCACGGCGCGTTTGGCGCCTTGGCCTTTGGCATCGGCACGAGCGAAGTCGAACACGTGCTTGCCACGCAAACTTTGTTGCAGGATAAGCCCAAGACGTTGGAACTTCGCGTCGATGGCCAGCTGCGTAGTGGCGTGACGGCCAAGGATTTGATTCTGTATTTGATTGGTCAGATCACGACCGATGGTGGCACCGGATATTGCGTCGAATACACGGGCGAAGCGATTCGCTCGCTCACGATGGAAAATCGCATGACCGTGTGCAATATGTCGATTGAGGGGGGAGCTCGCGCGGGAATGATAGCCCCTGACGATACGACTTACGAATATTTGCGTGGTCGTAAGTTCGTACCCAAAGATTTCGACGCCGCGGTGGCGGAATGGCGGATGCTGCCGACTGACCCTGGCGCGACCTACGACAAGTCGCTCGTTTTTCAAGCCGCCGATATTGCTCCGCAAGTCACTTGGGGTACGAACCCAGGTTTAGTGGTCTCTGTGAATTCCAATGTTCCCAAGCCGAGCGACTTCTCGGATGCCACGGAACAAAAGACAGCCGCGAGCGCGCTCGATTACATGGGGCTCAAAGGTGGCGAAGCAATCACCGATCTTAAGTTGGATCGCGTGTTTATTGGGTCCTGCACGAACGCACGCATCGAGGACTTGCGTGCCGCCGCCGCCGTGGCCAAGGGACACAAGGTGTCTGGCCATGTCAGCGCGATGGTGGTCCCCGGGAGCGGCCAGGTCAAAATTCAAGCCGAACAAGAAGGTCTCGACAAGATTTTCTAAGAGGCCGGCTTCGAGTGGCGTGAGGCAGGTTGCAGCATGTGCTTGGCGATGAACCCCGACAAACTCTCGCCGGGTGAGCGCTGTGCTTCGACTTCGAACCGAAATTTTGAGGGTCGCCAAGGCAAAGGGGGCCGTACACACTTGGTTTCACCAGCCATGGCGGCCGCCGCGGCGATCGCCGGTCATTTTGTCGATATTCGCGACTGGGAGTAATTCAACATGAAAGCATTCACTGTACACACCGGCAAAGTCGTGGCCATGGACCGCGCGAACGTCGATACCGATCAAATCATCCCCAAGCAATTCTTAAAGCGGATCGAACGAACCGGCTTTGGCGAATTCTTGTTCTGGGATTGGGCCAAGCTCGACGACGGTTCGCAGAATCCAGAATTTGAACTCAACAAGCCCGAGGCGGCAGGGGCCACAATTTTGCTCGCTCGGCGAAATTTCGGTTGTGGCTCGAGCCGCGAGCATGCCCCTTGGTCGCTCGAGGATTATGGCTTCCGCGTGATCATTGCCCCCAGCTTCGCTGATATTTTCTACAACAACTGCTTCAAGAACGGCATACTTCCCATTCGTTTGAGCGAAGAACAGGTTGAAGATTTGTTCCAGCGGGCCGCGGAGCATCATTCCTATGCCCTCACGGCCGATCTTGAAGAAGAAAAGCTCAGCGATTCTCACGGCTTCTTCGCCAAGATCGAAGTGGACTCGTTCCGTCGGCATTGTCTATTCAATGGGCTGGACGACATTGGGCTCACGCTCGAACACGAAGAAAAGATTTCTGCCTACGAAGCGGCCCACGCGTAATTCCGCGGTTTTCGAGGAGCGGTTATGAAACGCAGGATGCTGTGCTTGCTGCTGATTCTTGTGGCCATTCCGTTGCCGGTTCGGGCCGCGGAAGAATCCGCTTTGCCCCATGGCGACGAGTCAAACCGCTTTCAGGTCGAAGTGATTGCCGAGGGGCTCGATAATCCTGCTGGGCTTGTAATCCAACCCGCGATTGCCAAAGACGAGCCGCAGCAAATTTACTTGGCCGAAAGCGGCGCGGGACGGGTTTTACGCTTCGCTGCCAATAACTCTGCTGAGAGAGCGGAAGTCGTTGCCGGATTTGCTCCGCACGCATTGACTGACCAGATTGACCTCAAAGTCGGTCCTTGGGCGTTGGGATTTGTCACGCCGACAAAGCTGGCTGTATGGGGTGGCACGGTTCAGAACGGGGCCGAAAAAGTCGCCGTGTACGCGCTGCCTGAGGATGACAAGCCACTGGCTGCGGACAAGCCGGAGCACATTGCCGATCTGCCCCAAGACGATACGGCGATCGGTGTTGGTTTTCAGGGAATGATCGTCGGCGAGACGTCGGCCTTTCTCTCACAAGGTTCGGCCGATGATGCAGGTACGATTTTCAAAGCGGCGCTGATCGCCAATCGCTTGGATGCGCCGCGCACTTTGACCCCGAGCAAACGCGATGGCGAATCGCGCTGGCCCGCGGGGTTATGCCTGAGCCCCTCCGCGCAACGGCAATACCTTGTCGCCGGATATTTGGGTGAACTCTCGGACAAACTTGATAGCCGCGTGGCGTTTATCATTCCTTCCAATGGTGATGTTGCGTTGGAACTTGCCCCGGGTTTGTTTGATGTGGTTGGTTTGGCTTACAGCCCGTTGGGACAGTTGTATGCCTTGGATTTAGCGTGGGACAATGACAAGGCGGGCGGCGTGTATCGGTTGGATGATGCTCGCGAAAATGGTCGGCCAGCCTGCCGGGCCGTGAAAATTGCCTCTGTTGTGCGACCCACGAGTCTGGTGTTCGATCAGAGCGGCATCCTCTATGTCACGGCGCTTGGCAGCGGCACGAACATGAAGCGTGGGCAGATTCTCAAAATCACCGGGGAGTTTTGATAACGATGAGCACACGGCGTGAAAAAATCGAGGCGATGCTGGCCGACGATCCCACGGATACGTTCTTGCGGTACAGCTTGGCGATGGAACTTGACAAGGCAGGTGAGAACGATGCGAGCCTGGCCAAACTCGGCGAGCTTACGAATGACAAGCCACCCTACGTGCCTGCCTTTTTCATGGCGGGGCAACAACTCGTGCGGCTCGAACGCGTGAATGAAGCGCGGACCGTGCTGCGTGATGGAATTGAAGCCGCCCGCGTTCAAGGCGATGCGCATGCCGCCGGGGAGATGAGCGAGTTTCTGGCATCGCTGGGCAGTTTGGGCGAGTAAGATTTTCACGCAGAGGCGCTGAGGTCGCGGAGTGCAAGAAAGAACCTCCGCGA
>NZ_JBGSQY010000005.1:0-2915 GCF_041737835.1 Bythopirellula sp.
AGCAATCGATTGAAGGATTGTCATTGGTGCCGGATGAGAAAATATCACTAAACGAAATTCGGCGAATTAGCGTACCCATTTACGGAATGGAATGCTGGGGAGATTTATTTACACCGCGTCAAGCCTTGGCGCTTTCCACGCTTGCACGACTTGCCCGGGAAGCAGGAACGAACATGGGCAGCGACTCCGGGCTAGTGGAGGCTATCAGAACATGCCTCGCGCTGGTCGTTGGACGCCAAAGTGATTATGGATCGGCAATGTGCAGATGGGTGGCCGCTGGCGAATTCATTGGGAACACTTTTGGTCGTCAGGCCATTGGAATGATTTGGGATTTCGCAGAAGTTCCACCGCACTCAGCTGCAACTGGCGGTTTTGCAGGTGCACTGGATTGGGTTGTAAATGCAATGAATTCCACGGTACAGGCAGATTTGGTACCGGGACACATTGAGCAGGTGTCTGCAACAAGTCATTCGCTCCCAGATGACTCTGTAGCAGCGGTCGTCACAGACCCACCATACTATGATGCAGTTCCATACGCTCACCTTTCAGACTATTTTTATGTTTGGCTTCGGCGGACACTGATTACCGTCCACCCAAGGCTTCTGCGCGAACCCTCCGTGCCAAAGATCGAGGAAATTGTAGTTGATCGGCCACACCAGTTAAGTAATCCCAAAAAAGGAATCGAGTTCTACGAGCGGGAATTAACACGCGCTTTTGCTGAAAGCCGTCGGATAGTCAGACCCGATGCCATTGGTTGTATTGTGTTTGCGAGCAAAACCACCGCATCATGGGAAGCGATCCTAAAGGCAGTCATTGACGCAGGTTGGATTATCACTGGGTCGTGGCCAATAGATACGGAAATGGAGGCTCGCGTAGCGGCTCAGGGACAGGCACGCCTGGCGAGTAGCGTGCATCTCGTCTGCCGCCCGCGTGAGAATACCGACGGCACCGTTACCGAATCAATCGGTGAATGGCGAGATGTATTAGATGAGCTTCCGAAGAGAATTCATGAATGGATGCCCAGACTTGCGGCGGAAGGCGTCGTAGGTGCCGATGCGATCTTTGCTTGCCTTGGTCCAGCACTGGAAGTATTCAGTCGATTTAGCCGTGTCGAGAAAGCCAATGGCGAAGCTGCCGAATTGCGCGAGTATCTGGAACACGTGTGGGCGGTCGTCTCGACCGAAGCCCTCTCGATGATTTTCCGCGACGCCGATGCTGCCGGATTAGAGCCCGACGCGCGACTTACCGCCATGTGGCTCTGGACACTCGGCGGCGCAGCCGAAAAGACCGCGACCAACGGCGACGAGACGGACGAGGAAGAGAGCGAAGAATCCGAAGATGACGAAGACAACACGCCAAAGAAAAAAGCCAAGGCAACCGGCTTCACGTTGGAATTCGATGCTGCCCGCAAGATCGCCCAAGGACTGGGTGCCGATCTTGAGAAGAGTGATTCAATTGTCGAAGTGGCCGGTGACAAAGCTCGCTTGCTGCCTGTTGCTGAGCGTACGGCTTACTTGTTCGGTAAGCAGTCTGCCAACGGCGCTCCGACTGGAGGTCGAAAGCTCAAGAAGCCCGAACAGAAAACCTTCTTTGACGACCTGAACGAAGCCGAGGTTGCAGAAGAAGGCTGGGGCGAACTTAAGGGACCGCCTCCCGGCAGCACCGTTCTCGACCGACTGCACCAGGCGATGATCCTCTTCGCCGCCGGCCGCGGCGAATTAATGAAACGTTTCCTCGTCGACGATGGCGTCGGCCAGGATGTTCGCTTCTGGAAATTGGCCCAATCTTTCTCCGCACTATACCCACCCGGCACTGACGAGCGCCGCTGGGTCGAAGGTGTGCTGGCGCGGAAGAAAGGATTGGGACTGTGAGTACATCAACAGACTTTCGCACATTCAGCGATAAAGAGCTGCGAGCTTGCGAAACGCTATTTCCGCTGGAGATTGATCGCGATCCGTGGGTACAGTACCACGCAACGTCCTCGATCAACGAAGACCAAATCGACGCCGAAGGGTTAAAGTGGTCGCCAGCCATTTGTTCTGCGGCGGATGTTCTCGACTTGGTTCTGGTGTACCGTTCCATGAATTGGTGCGGCAAGCACACAGGTGGGTATGTTGCACTCGACTCGTTTTCCGTTTCGGGCGACTTTCAAGGAAACGAGACCAAGCCGATCTACTTCCGCGAGTTCTCCTTACGCTCGCTGATGTATGCGCAGCGCGAGTTTGCCGGCGGAGAATCCGCAAGAGGAATTCGCTATGCCCTGCGGGACTTGGATAGATACTTGGCAGACGAAGCCGTCCGCGATGAGCATTACCAATACCAGCGCCGCGAGGCAATCGGCCTAGCCTCGTCTGGCGCGTTGCCCCCTCGTGTGATGCGAGTTGATCTCGATCGGCTAAAGCGGCAAGTCGAACGATTCGCCGATCTGCGCGAGCGTTGCGAAGGCTGCCAGCAGTCTCACAGGCATGGGGTTGTTTATGCTGTCCGCTTTACGCCCGAAGATATTCCTTCGCTGAACTATTCGAGCTCAATGGGCATCCGCTGCTACAAGCCAATTGGCAGGCAACAGATCGTCGGCAAGGTTCGTGTACTGGCAGATGATAGTCCCGTCCCGGCCGGAAACAACGGCGATATCGTCTGGAAAAACCATTGGCGGCGTGAAGACCCGAGCGGCTTACTAGTCGCCCTGGAAAACGCCGAGAAAGATGGAAAAAGTTTCCCCACCGCTGCTCCAGACATGGTATTTAGGCATCGACGCCAGAACTTGCTTGATCCTGCTGCGGGTATTGATGAATCAGAAGAAATCGCACGAGTTCATGGATCGCCACAGTTGGCCGAGTTTGTGCGGCAGCATCGACAAGGATGAATAATACCGGAATGTAGAACTACTGAAATAACTCGATGGCACCAATTTG
>NZ_JBGSQY010000008.1:0-2623 GCF_041737835.1 Bythopirellula sp.
CCTTTGCACCATCGAACATTCCGGCGGTGCTGATGTAAAGAAGGGGAATGTTCAAGCTGTTGGCGATATAGACTGCATTCTCCACCGATATCGTATTCGTTGCGTAGGTGTCCTCGGCGTTAATCTCGCAGTATTCGAGATCGGTATACGCGCCTAAATGGAATAGGAAATCTGGCGAGAAGGAAGCGACGTCTTTACGGTAGGCATCCAAGTCCCGAAAGTCAAGGAAAGAAAGCCATTCTGAGTTGACGTCCTTGTCGGTACATCGAAGCGAGTACTCTGAGCCAAAGCGGTGATAAAAAGCTTCCCCGAGCATTCCGCCGCATCCGGCGATGTAAATCTTTTTCTGATCGGACACTTGGGTACCTCACGTTGACAATAGTTATTAGGGGATGGGCTTAATAAAGCTAAAGTAGGTTAAAGCCAGTTACCACTATAATAGAAAATTTCGAGTGCAGGCAAAGAAGGACTCCGCCTGCGCATGATTTACCTCATCTGAGGATGGCGCAAGTCCGGAACTCCTGGCGAAAACGCTCGATATCAATCCGCGAATCATCTATACGTGGCTGACGAAATATCATTACGGCGGTGAGGAGTCGCTCAAAACCAAGCCGAAGTCCGATCGCCCGCCGAAATTCGACGATAAGCAATTCTCGTGCCTTGCGGAGATCATTCGTGAGAAGAATCCCTCCAGCTTAAGCTTCCGTTTGTCTTGTGGACATTGGCGAAGGTCCGAGAATTGATTCAGCGCGAGTTCGTGGTGAGGCTCGGCACCGTTTCCGTATGGACACCGTATCCATCGCGCGAATAAGGGCGAACGCCTGGTCGCGCAGTTGGACGGCAAGCTCAAGCTCTTTTTCCTTCCGCCATATTCGTCACAGCTCAATCCGGACGAATGGGTCTGGACTAATGTCAAACAGCGTGTCTCCAAAACCTTCATCTCCAGCCGCGAGCAGCTGATCGCAGCCGCTAGCTCGATTCTGCATTCACTACAGCACATGTCGGCTAAAATCATCGAATTTTTCAGAGACCCGGATTGTCATGATGCGGCCGCGTGAGTCATGTAGCTTTTTTGACTTAGTCTTCCTAAGTTTCGGTTGAGCACAAGAGCGAGGCTGGGCTCTGAATTCCGCTGAGACCCGACCGCGTCACGATGTGCCGTTGATGGATGCAAAAGAAACACTGTGCATGGTTGTCCGGTTAGATCTTGCCTCGGGGATCACTAGGGACCAAGGCTTCGGTGGCACACGCATTCCTCATAACTGGCTGACTTTGGCCCTCGTGACGGGGTACCCGTATCGGTAGAGAAGCGGGAGGCTCAGTGCAGTGACAAGGCGACGCTTCTCGGATGGCAGCACGTTCAGCCAGTGGTCACGCGGGCCAAGCAAAACCCGGCCGCTTTGCAGGCGGACGTCACTTCCGCCCAAAGTGTGGTTTTCGGACAGAAAGACTCCGCCTTCGCTATCGACGGATAGGTGTTCGCGGCAGCCCGTGGCCCATTCGGTTACGTTCGCAATCACGCCTCCGGGATCCACGACAAGGTCTTCGTATCGCAGGCGACGATAAGAAACCGAGGCGGTAGACGCCATAGACTCAAGCAGAAGGTTCAGCGCAATCCATTGCACGGTATTTTGAAGGGTTGATGCCTTTGCAAATTTCCAGTGCCCCTTCGAGAGCAAACGTGATTTTGAATACTCGACGGCTCGAGGATCGCGCACGAGGTGGAGGACATGCAAGTCTATTCCCGGCAGGTCTCTCAACACCCGTGCGTACCGGTACGATTTCGATCCGTCTACGATGACCGCGCCGTCGTCGCGTCCGGCAAGGGCGTTATATAAGGCTCTGAGTTGCGGAAAATCTTTCTCGTTCGAGCGACGTGACAGGTTACGAGCAATAAGGCGCGGGGAAATGAGCGCCTTGGTATGGAGCTGCGACCATTCGGCCGCGTTCAGTTTGTCGAGTCCCCCAATGCTTTCCGTGATCAAGGGCCCCCAGAAAGCGCAATGCTCCACAGGAGCGCCGCATCCGCAACAGTGGTCATCCTGACGGGCGTGCTCGATACTGATGACCTCGCCGACGTTCAGATAACCTGGTATCTGGCCAAGCAACGCACCCAGAAGCGTGCTGCCGCTTTTTCCAACTCCGGCCACTAGCAAAACACGCAATGTCACTGAAGTTATGTCCCTGATGCGAAGTTATTGCACGTGCGGTGCAGCTCGGCCCTGCCGGGCCCGATACAGAGCCGTTATTTGGGTCCACGCGCGCGAAGGATTGACCGCAATGACACCCATAAGATGAAGTGGATATGTCAATAATACGATACCGGTGCGGAGTCTACCTGGCTTGAAGCCGGGCCGGATCTGGTAACCGAACTGGCGCATGAGAGGTGCGGTCAGTCGCTCGCAAACATCGATCTCGGCCAATGAAAGTACGGACTCCCATCGGTCAACGACGTCGGATGAAATGCCGCGATTGCTGCTTAAATGGCTGACGTTTGAGGAGCCCCATTGGGGCAAGTCCAGCATTCCGGGCTCGAACGCTATTCCGGCGAAGGCACTGAGCTCTTTCGCAGTGGCCTCTGGCGCAGAAACTAGATCCTCGAATCGAACAATGCGGACGCGGT
>NZ_JBGSQY010000020.1:0-65297 GCF_041737835.1 Bythopirellula sp.
ATTGCTCGGTCAGGCTTTCGCCCATTGCCGAAGATTCTCGACTGCAGCCACCCGTAGGTGTCTGGGCAGTGTTTCAGTCCCAGTGAGACGGGCCACGCTCTCACGCCCGCTATGCATCGTAGCCTTGGTAGGCCATTACCCTACCAACAAGCTAGTACAAAGCAGTCTCCTCCCAAGGCGGAATCACACCTTTGATCCGGGGATATTATCCGGCATTACCTGCAGTTTCCCGCAGCTATTCCGGGCCTTGGGGTAGATAACTACTCGTTACTCTCCCTTTCGCCGCTTTCCGAGTTTCAAAGCAAGCTTCAAAACTCTTCTCGCTCGACTTGCATGCCTAATCCATGCCGCCAACGTTCATTCTGAGCCAGGATCAAACCCTTCAATTAATGTATACTTAGCTCGCTGTCGCCGTGCGATTCGATGAATCGGGGCTAGGCAAGTTTAAGAGCCTTAATTTTCAGCGTTTGAAAACAACAGTTGCGGGGAATTAATCCGCAGTGTTGCATGTACAATCTTGTGCTGGCAAACAACTCTCGAAGACCTTGCGGTCTTCAGAAATTGAATAGAAGTCACTTACCGAATTGTCAAAGAGCAAAATTACTTTCAAGCTAATAACCGCCTGAAAGGTCTCTCATGGGTTTCCCAGGCGATGCCTGCGATTGCATGTGAGACTCGTGATTCTACCAATCGACTGTTAGCTGTCAACAGGTCACAAAATAACTTTCAAATATTTTTAGCTCGACGCAGAAAGTGCAGCAAAACAAGGGAGTTTTACGACTATGCCGAGTTGAAGGTTGTTTCATCAGCTTATGAATTTATCGAAACAAACCTGACAGCTTAACTTTCGTGAATCGCCAGACTAAGCTGAGTCTCGTTGGCCGATCTTGTCTGTAACGACGCAGTTTCCCGCTAATCGCAATATCAGGATGCAAAAATGGCTTGTCGAGGTGTTCGCGGCGCGACCACGGTTGAGAAAAACGATCGCGAGGAGCTCTTGAAAGCGACTCGCCAGTTGCTGGCGCTGATGTTGCGGCAAAACGGCATCGAAGCGGCGGATGTTGCTAGCGCCATTTTTACCACCACGCCCGACATCGATGCCGAATTCCCGGCTCTGGCAGCTCGGCAATTGGGCCTGTCCGACGTGCCGCTGCTCTGTGGGCACGAGATGGCCGTTCCAGGGAGCTTGCCGCTCTGCGTGAGAATTCTGATCCACTGGAACACCGACAAGCCTCAAACCGAGATTAAGCACGTCTACGAGCGTGAAGCGAAGCGCTTGCGTCCAGATATCCAGTCGCTACCGCCGGTGGACCTCGAGGAACTAGAGACCTGGATTAGAGAAAAAATGAAGTGCGGTAACTAGCGCCAATCTTGTTCCAGGCGGCCTTGCTTTAGGCGGCAGAGTAGATCATATCGCATCTAGGAAGTTCTGCCGGCATTGAAGCTGCAAGTAAACAAAAAAGCGGCCGACAAGAATTTGTCGGCCGCTCTCGTTTATTCGTTTAATTCGCCAGCCACTTTACCTATTACTAACGGCGGCGTTGAGTAGTCATCAAGCTAAGGCACAGCACCGCGAGAGCAATGCTAGTTGGCTCGGGAATATCGTTGGTTTCAACGGTAATTGTCACGCCATCGAAATCCTTCTTTTGGATAAATGCGGTGGTGCCTGTTTGCGATA
The DNA here is from genome assembly GCF_041737835.1 of Bythopirellula sp. Classification (NCBI taxonomy): domain Bacteria; kingdom Pseudomonadati; phylum Planctomycetota; class Planctomycetia; order Pirellulales; family Lacipirellulaceae; genus Bythopirellula; species Bythopirellula sp. The sequence continues at coordinate 1,679 of NZ_JBGSQY010000020.1, forward strand.
AAGCAATCAGAGTGTTATCCAAACTTACAGAAACCTTGGTTGCATTGGCTCCGACGGGCAGAAATGGCCCGATGTCGATAAATGCAGAGCCCTGCCAGTCAGTTTGATAGAGGGGACCACTGCCATCTACTGAAAGTAAATAAGTGCCGCCGGAAGGCGTGAAAAGCATCGAGACAGAAGGGATATTAATATCCGCGGGCACGCCGTCGACTTCACTAATTTCCACGAAGATAGTTGCCGACACCGAAGTAAAAGCGTCTCCACTAAATCCTGATAGCGTGGTATCGCCTCTTTCTGTGAAAGCAATGGAACTGACGGCTTTGCCAGGTTTGGCGACAACCATAAATTGCAGATTGGAATCCGTTTGATCAACACCACCATTCGTCGCAGTCGCAGCGAAGCCTTTGGGGTTGAAATCCAAAGAGTCCCCAGAGACGGTGGGCTCGCCGAAGAGACCTCCTAATGGACCGGGTTGAACTAAGGCGGGGTCGGTGGCACTGTCCTCAATCACATCGGCGTAAATCACATTGGTGCCGACAAATGAGCCACGATTGATGGGGGTGGCCGACGCGAAACTGACTTGTAAAACGAGCAAGGCAAAGGCAAACATGCCAAATTTGGCCCCTGGCAAGATCCGGGACACGTTTGCTGTATTCTTCTTCATGATACTTGCTGCACTTTCTGAAGTAGTGTCCTTCGAAACCTCGACATTCCTGTCGAGAATCCTTGATGTATAACTTCTAATTGTAAAGGACCTCACCCACATAGGGTCAAAAGGTCAACTTATGCAAGGCGTCTAGTCACGCTTAATGCCCCGGCAATCAGAAGGCATAGCGAAATTGTTGCTGGCTCGGGAACATTGAACGTATCAATGGTCACACTGATGCCATCAAAGTCTTTTTTCTGAATAAAAGCGGTTGTTCCGGCTTCTGACAAAGCTACTAACGTGTTGTCGAGACTGACACTGATTTTCGTTGCGGTTGCACCAAATGGCACATAGGGGCCTAAGTCAATGAAGACGCTACCGCTAAATCGAATGTGTAGCTTACCCGGACCCGACCCATCCACGCTCAGCTGGTAATCACCAGCCGAAGGAGTGAAAGTCATTGAAGTTCCAGGAACATTAATAGGGCTGATCGCAACACCATTGAGCTCATTAATTTCAACGAAAATAGTGGCTGTCACCGCAGTGAAAGCATCGTTGGTGAAGCCAGCAATTGTGGTATCTCCGGCCTCAGAAAGGCCGAGTCCGCTAATGCCCTTGCCGGGTTTAGCCTCAACCATGAACTGCAAATTGGCATCTGTATGGTCGGTTCCGCCAGCACCTGAAGCAAAAGCCGCAAAATTCTTCGGATTAAAGTCGAGTGAATCGCCAGCAATCGTAGGCTCGCCAAAGAGACCACCAAGAGGGCCAGGAGTGATCAAGGAGGGGTCAGTCGCACTATCTTCAGTGACATCGACGTAGATAACAGTGTCGCCGACAAAAGTGCCACGATTGATCGGAGTAGCAAAGACGGTCCCTACCGTTAGACAGGTAGAGGCTATGCCAAGAGAAAGAAAGAATAAGGGTGAGTATGTGCTGCTTAAAGCCGCAGCGATTTTCCCTAACATTAGCGGACCCCTCTCAAAAGGTGTGCTTATCTAATGCTGATTTTAATGACCGATCGATCGTATACGTTAGACAAGATGCGATCTTGCAGTCACCCCATTACGAAGTAGCAACTGCACCGATAAGTTAGCGAATTCGCAGTTCGGCAGAAAACCGCAGAATCTGCTCCAACTCTCGTGAATGTACCAGCAGTCAATACCGTGTCAATCAACAGGACCGAATTTTCTTTCGAATTTCTCCAGATAACGCTTCTTACCCACCGGAAGGAGGGGGGTGATAGATAAAAATTGCCGATAGGTGGGACAAATCGGGCGCGGGAGGGTCATTCAGCACTTTGCGCACAGCGAAAACCCACATGAGACATGCCCGTGTCCGGCGCCCCTCCGTGGCGAGCACTAGGCCGATACCTCAAGCAATACGACTCGTGGCATAAAAATGACCCACCTTTTTGCACTTTCAGCTTGGCGAACGGTTGTTGAGGATCGTTCGTCTTTTCAGGGCTTTTGGGGTCCACGACCAATTCTGCGGCGGCCAATCGCGGATGCAAATCGCGGTCATACCAATCGTCGCACCACTCCCACACATTGCCCGCCGTGTCGTAGAGACCGAAGCCATTGACCGGAAAAGATTTGACGGGAGCTGTCCTGGCAAAGCCATCGATCTCTGTGTTGTTTTGTGGGAATTCACCTTGCCAGATATTGGCCATGATAAATTTGTCAGTCGGCGGTTTGTTGCCCCAAGTGAAATCTTGTTGTTTAAGCCCGCCCCGCGCGGCGTATTCCCACTCAGCCTCCGTGGGCAACCGCTTTCCCGCCCATTTGGCATAGGCCTCGGCGTCAAACCAAGAAATGTGGACCACGGGATGATCTTCGCGCCCTTTGATCGAACTTCCCGGTCCTTCGGGATGCCGCCAATCGGCACCCTCGACCCATTGCCACCATTGGCTGAAGTCGTCGAGAGGCACTTTAGCTTTGGGAGGTGAGAAAACCATCGAAGCTGCCACCAGCATGTCCTCAGACGGCGGAGGAGTGCCGGGTGGAACTTGGCTCATGATTTCTTCCAGCGTAGGAGCTTTCTCTGCCGTGGTGACGTAGCCGGTTTCTTTCACGAATTTCGCAAACTGCGCGTTTGTAACTTCGGTTTCATCGAGAAAAAAACCGCTCACCCGCACTTTGTGAGCGGGGCGTTCATCGGGCCAGCCGATTTCCGAATTGGTACCCATCTGAAAATCGCCACCAGGAATCCAGACCATTCCCGGAGGTGCTTTCTTAGCTTCTGTTTGCGCGGCGAGCGTCGCTGTTGGGGCGGCTTGTACTAGTTCGTTACGAGAAGCAAAGCCAAACTTATAAACCCCCAGAAAAATTCCCAACAATAGTCCACCTGCGAATAACGCAGCGAAATAGGGGTTTCTGAACGCGGTTGGCTTATCAACGTGATTCATGGACAATCTCGGATTGTAGAAAGCAAAGCTAAGGAAAGCCTGGCGATCGGCAGGCCTAACAGATGAAGCTGATTCGATTCACTTTACCCAACGATTATACGACCCGTCTGGGAGACTGTCTGACCCAGAACGACATAGATTTTCTGCAGTTGGATTTTTCGCGGTGCTCTGAGCAAACAAAGCCTACGTCTAGCATATTTGCTGGTGACTTCAGGTCCTATTGGCGGGATATCCATAAAGCCTTGTATTTAAGCCCAACGCTTCAAGTCGTCACTAACGCCGGTGCAGATCATGTGGTGGCACTCATGGAAGCGTTGGCCGAGTTTCTGGCGGAACATGGCAGTGTCGACATGCCGATTGCTGCGATTCGCGGCAGTAATTTAATAAACTCCCTGGAACAGTTCGTTCCCCCCGACCTTATAAACAATGATCATAATGTTCTTGCGGCCCAGGTCGAAATCGGCGCGGGGCCGATTGCCACGTCACTGGCCGAAGGGGCTCGGATTGTCGTGTGCGGTGACTATGATCCAACCGCTCCGTTTCTCGCAGCAGGCGTTAGCGAAGGGTTTTGCACTTGGGAAGACATTCGCCAACTTGGCCATCTTGCCGCCGCGAGTCAGTTTTCAGAAGTTGTGGCGGAGACGTTTTCCGAACGAACAATCAGAATTGAATCTACTGCAAATAGCCAACTTAGTTTTGTCCAGAAATTAGGAAGAGTTCGACACGCAGATTTAGCTTGTGATTATAGCCATTTGGAACTGACGCCAAGCCGTGGAGGCATGACCATTTCCAATGTCGAAGTTGAGTCGCACTCCGGTGCGTGGAATCTCAGACTGACTGTTGATCGAGGTTATCAGCTCGAAAGCTTGATTTCGACCCATGGTGACCAGCATGCACAACTGTCGCAGTTTTGCGAACAAGAAATATCGTCAGAAAAATTCAGTTTGAAGTCGTATGCATCTACCGATGGATCGGACCCGCATGAATATCTGGAAAAACTTTCCTTCCGAGGGGCAAACATGGCAGAATGCCAGCAAGTCTTATCTGCGATAGAATTCTTCTTGAGCGGGAACGGCTGGGGCGCCATCGTCGAGCCGCGCCCAACTATCGAAATGATTCAGGAAACTCAGTGGCACCCGATACCACGCGATGAAACGACTCTGGCGGTGGAGACCCGCCCGGCACGTGAATGGTTGTGAGACTGCGATGTATATGCAAAGTTCCTTGGTGGAAGTCAAAATTACAGGCGAAGTCGGCACGGTTATTCTCAACCGTCCGGATCATGGCAATGCCCTCGTACGTGTGATGGTCCATCAGTTGACCGAGGCGTTCGACGATCTCTATCGCGAAAAGCGCGTCCGAGCGATCATTCTCACCGGGGCAGGGGAGTCTTTCTGCAGTGGTCCCGATCTCGAAGAAATTAGCGATTCCTCACAACAGCGTGCGGATTGGGCTGATTCCGAAGATCGTTGGGGAGAAGATGCCGCCGACTATCGCGATTTGCTGCTTCGTATGCTGGAACTCACTAAGCCGATCATCGCTGCTGTGAATGGGCCAGCCTTGTCGAGCGGAGTTGGTCTCGTGATGGCGAGCGATATCGTCGTAGCGGCCCCCGAGGCGACATTCGGCCTGCCCGATCCTCGCCGCGGATTGGTGGCTGGCGTTGTTGCTCCGCTCGTTTGCCACAGGCTAAGTGCCGGGCACGCGGCCCGTTTGTTGCTATCGTCTGCAACAATTTCATCACAGGAAGCGGTACGTTTGGGAATTTTTCACGAAGTCGTGGCCTCGGACAAAATCTGGGCTCGTGCAGTCGAAATCGCGCGGGAATGTGCTGAAGGAGCCCCCGAGGCCTTGCAACTCACCAAGCGACTGCTCAACGAAACGATTGGCGAGCAACTCGAAACACAGCTTACCGCGGGAGCCGTGATGCAAGCCACGGCTTTTACCACCGAGGCCGCCCAAGAAGGAATCGCGGCTTTTCTTGCCCAGCGCAAACCCGAATGGAAATAACGTCAATAAGCGGCTTGCTTCCACGTCCCGGGAGCCAATTCCATTTCCGTCCCCGAAGCAAACCCGGGCGGCGCGTTCAAGAAATAGGTCGACTTGTACAGTAGGGTTAACGAACCTTGTGTCGACACGTCGTCTCCCACAATGAGCGAGCCTTCGATTTTGGTTTGTTTATCGGTGACGAGATCATCGGAAATGTAGACGATGCCCGAAATCGTGCTGGGATAATTATCGCTCATGTCCGAATCCGAGCCATTCTGATATGGCGTGTGACTAGGATTGAAATTCACGCCCAAAAGGGATTCTTTTAAGGTGATGTTTTGTTCCCATTTCATGACAACGTCCCCCTCGACCATCAAGGCGGGAAAATTCGTTACAGCCGGCTGCCAAACGATACTTTTCTCAATCTCGATTCCAGCTGATGCATTGAGAAAGACAAGCGTACCTTGGATGCGACAGTCCAGCAGAGTAACTTTGTAGCCATAACAGTTTATGACATAGATCCCCTGAGCATTGGGAATTTTTGAGCCGTAGGGATTATTTGTCGAACTTAAGACGACCTGTTCGATTTTTTGTCCCGGCAACTGCCAGATATTAATTGGGGTGCCGTTGGCGATGTAATACTCAAACACGCTGTCGGGATCCGGCATTTCCAGCGCGGGATTCATGCCGTTCGTTCGTGTGCCGGATACGTTGCCTGAAACTGTTCCCACGGCCTGGGCATTGCCTGTCACGGCAGCACTACCGTTGGTCGCGTTGATATTGCTGTTCGAGCTAATGACCTGATTCGTAGTGATACTTCCTTGTGGAACTATGTCCCCCCCGGCGTGGAGCGATGCTCCCAAACAACTCAATCCTTCGCCGTTGGGTTGCAACATGACCTCGATCACATGCCGTGCATTACCCGCGGTGCCAACGCAGCGAATGGTCACTGTATCTTCATCATCATCGTCGAGGTCGCCGTCGGTATCCGTCAAAGTGAAATCGAAGGATTGGCTGCTCATGCCCGAAAGGCCAAGCGCAGCTGTGAGATTGCCGACAACATTGGTGGCTCCGTTACTGTAGTTTTCTCGCCATTGAGGGTCGCTTTTGATTTTCGCTAGAACGCATTCCACGCCCGAAATGGCTGCAAGACGGGCCCTTGCCATTTCGTCGAGCGCCACCGCTTGCCGCGTTTCCACTCGTGCAACGTGAACCGACGAAATCCCAATCACCGCCACGATGATGGCTACGCCAAGGACCGCGACGTACACGCTCCCCGCTCGGCTTTTTCGCATTGTTGTGAAATTGCGATTCATGCTTATTCTGCGTCGGGGGTATGGTTCAGGAGATTCACACCCATTCGGGAGGGATTTGAATCAGGCCCCAGCTGAAGCTCCGCACCGATCCAAGTCACAGCCGAAGTATCCACAGCGGGGGACTTTTCCAGTACTCCTTCCTGGAAACGGTAACCCACGAGTTGCGTGGCATCACCCGTAGGGGATGTCACGGTCACTGTGATACGCTTGAGTCCCGTGTCGCCCAAGATCCAAACCAGTCCTGTGGATACCTCGATCCATTCGACTTGGGCCTGTGTACGCCAACCGGCGAAAACTGGCCGAATGGTACCACTTTTGGTTCGCAGCCCCACAACATTCAAGCCGTTGTAGTCGTCGACGTCATCAAAGGTGGCTCGATTAGCAGTCGATTCGCCACTTTCCGTGCCGAGAAGGCTGGTTGTGGCCGTGGGATTTTTGTAGGGCATCGCCATGATCTCGGCCATTAGTTCATGGGTTAAACTCATGCCGCGCAGCCGGTCGGCGTTTTGCCGATTCGTATGAAAAACAGCACCCACGGATTCGAGTGCCGCGACCAGCATGGCGCCCGTGACCAGTGTGGCCACGACGACTTCGAGCAAAGTCAATGCACGCCTTGATCGATTGCGTAACAAATTAAGTTGGGGCATTCACTACTCCGTTTGCTCGGGCGCAATGGCAATTGTCACTGAGGTGTATTGCTCGGTGCCCGTGAGTACAAACAGCGAAGTGCCGGAAGTCCCCGGTGTTGACTGCACCATGTAGGCCGCCGCACCCGAACTGCTGCTCAGGGTGGAGCCACTACTCCCGTCCGCTGTAATCACGGTATGGCCTAAAAGTCCGGGCACGTCGGTCAATGCGAAGCGACTACTGTCGAACCCCCCCAGTCGGAGAATCATGGCATTTGGTACGGTTGTCGTGACAGCCGGCGATAGCGGCGTCAAAACTCCTAAGGTTCCACCGACGGAATCGACTGCAAAGCCATGAATTGTGCTATTTGAGTTAGCGTCGTGGCCAGTAAAACGCATGACCCACGAATAAGATTGCCGACTACTGGTCCAGGTGAATGGATAGTTTGATGGTTCGGAACTTGACGCAAGTTTCCACCAGACGCCAAATGTTTGAGCCGCATTTCCCGAAATGTGACTGCCCGGACCTTTGTATATCAAAGTCCAGCCACTGGGCGCATTCAAAGAACTACGTGCTTCTCCATCCAACGAGACGGCCGCAATCAGTAGGTCGCCTTCCAGCGTTCCGGCGGGTTTTGTTACTGCGGCAGTTGTGCCGGATGTTAATTTGCGTTCTTCGAAGCTTTCAAAAACGACATTCGCCGCCACAGGTGCCGACATGGCCTCGGCTTCCATCAACCGTGTGACACCTTCCAGATTGAAGTTTTGAACGTTCGCCGCAATGTTGATGACGCTGCCCGCGTTGTATTGATAGGTGAGCGGATCGCCTGCGGTCCCTGACCACGCATAGCGAATCGTTTCGGGGGCGTTGTCGCCATCGCGATCGGGTACCGTGAACGTCATCGCCTTATCGGTTCGTTCCGTGAATGAGAGTGCCATCCCCACGTCAGCCATCATATCGCGAATGATGGTTGCGGCTTGGGCTGATTGCCGTGCTGGATTGTCCGCGGTCGGAAGGGCCTGACTCGAGATGTACAGCGAACCCGCCAAGCCAGCGACCAAAATGACGCTGGAGGCCATGGCAACGACTAACTCAAGCAGTGTTAAACCGTTTCTGTTCATCAAGCGTTACTACAAAACCGTGGCTTGGCCCAATTCATCGACGTTGAGGGTTTGAGTCAAGTTGCCACAACGCACGACAATCGTTCCGGCGTTCACGGGCCGGCCGTAAATGTCGAAGCTCAAGATTGCCGTGCTATTGAAATTCGCGGAAACCAATTCGCATTCATATTCGGGACTGGCAAGCGAAAACTGGTAGTTCTGCGAACGTCTGTCGACATCATTGATTCCAGTGAGCGTGTAGGAATTCGTCGCGACGTCAAAATTGATCGTTTGTATTGAGCTGTTTTGCTGAGCATAACGACGGGCTTGGCGGATATCGGCGGCGATCCGTTGCGAGATGCCTTGCAGCCGGAAGCTGGACAAGCTTTCTGCATATTTGGGGGCCGCCACTGCCGCCATAATGGCCACGATTAAAAGTACGATCATCAGTTCGATCAACGTAAACGCGTGCCGCACAGATTCTTGATTCGCGAGCCGCCACGATTTGCCAACGTTCGACGGGGACATAAAACTTCCCTCATCGCAAAGTTATTCAGCGGCGCTGCCAGCAAGGCTCAATTGCCAGGCATTCGCAGCGGAGGACTTGCGGCTTGGCAACGGTGGCCGACGATACTCGCCGCGAATCTCCATGATTTCCGGCAGGATACGCAGGAACGCATCGATCAACCGTGAGTCCCATTGAGTTCCCGCGCCATCGCCGAGAATTTCGATGGCTTTCTCGACGGGCATACCTGCACGATAGGGGCGGTCCGAAGTCATCGCATCGAACGAATCCACCACGGCCAACAGCCGACCTTCTAGCGGCGTCTCCTCGCCTTGAAGATTGTCGGGATAGCCTTTGCCATCGTAACGCTCGTGATGATGAAGCACGCCTGGCAGGACATAGGCAAACTGCTCGAGTTCTTGCAGGATCGCCCAGCCCAGATCGGGATGCTGCTGAATCTCGGCAAACTCTTCATCAGTAAGCGGGCCGCATTTTTTCAAAACCGAATCGCTGATACCGATTTTGCCCAAGTCGTGCAGCAGGCCGGTCAGGTAAATTTTTTCGCATTCGTCGTCGGCGAGTCCAATTTCTTGGGCAAGTCGCTTGGCATACAACGCCACTCGTTCACTATGACCACATGTATACGGATCACGCGAATCAACGGCGGAAACAAGCGTTCGCACCACGCTCACGAGCAAATTTTCGCGTTCTTCCAGCAACGCCAAGTTGTTGGCATGGGACGCCAACATCGCCGCGGCGGTACAGAGCAGCGATGCCTCACGGGTGCCTAGTTCGTGTTGGCTTAATTTCCAACCCACCTCGGCACACAGGGCAGCTTGCCGTCCGCTGCGATTGATTGCCAGCAGCCAACCAATCTGGGCAATGGTCGACGAAACCGGCACGATCGCCAGTTCTTTAATGCCAGTCAGGCCATAGCCCAAATCTTCTGGATTGATCGAGTTGCGCACCAACGGTCGGTCACCCATGACTTGCGAAAGATCCCGTGTAAGTGATTCGAGTTGCCAGGGCTCAAACGCAGGGATTTCGCTCGCCGTTTCACTCCATGCGGCTTTGACGTGGGGCTGATCTTCGCGGCCATCAAGGAAGTACAAGTGCTCGACGCCCACGATCTGGCCCAGTAGCGACAGTGTATAATCGGTCAACCGCGTAAGTGCCTGATTGCTTTCTTCAAGCGTCAAGTGCTCGGCCATCGAACGCAAAAAAGTGAGTTCCTCGAAGTCTTCGCTCACCTGCCGCAAGAACGCTGAGTTCTCTTCGCGGAGCCGTCCCAACTCTTCTTCATGCTGGCTAACTTGTTCGTTTTGTTGCAAGGCGTAAAGCAGCACTTTGGGATTATCTGTCTCTACGAGACATGTCAAAGCAAAACTCTGGCGGCGATTCAAATCGCGTTTGGGAATGACTATGAGATAGTGACCGGAGTCTGTTTCTTCGATCGACGGTTGTTGCGACTTCCAGGCATTTTCAAGAATCTCGTTTTCAAGAACCGCCTCATACTTCGATGAATCGTCGTCAGTTAACAACTCCCACGAACCATCCACGCGAGCCCACACATCGAATTGGATTTCGAGCGTATTCTCTAACTCCACGATGCTTTTTACGCGGCGGAATTGTTCCACGTCGGGATTGGCTAAGGGAGTCGTCATCTTCGCTTCCTCAATCATTTCAATACATGAGCACGCTCACCCAACCCATGTGGCAAAAGCACATCAGTCGTTTGACGTGACTACTGAGAAGAATAGCTTAGTAAACAGTCCTTGCGGTATTTCCGGTCCCTGCCAGACGGTGGGTAGGGTCTGTGAGTGATGTAGCGGATAGTTGGCTTTGTGATTCGGAAAACCGTATGCATCATGTATCGTTCGCAAGCTATCTATTTTCTAGTCCGTCAAGTTTTTCGTTGTAAGAATCTTGAAAAACGGAACTCTTTGTTGAGAGCGAGCTACCATTTTTAAGGAATGCTCAATATCGATATCGTCTCTACTACTTTGTAAGAGGGCTGCAAAATGTCTCGACGCCGTAATGGTTTCACTTTGATCGAACTTGTTGTCGTGATTTTGATTCTCGGCATTCTGGCTGGCGTGGGAGCTCCCAAGCTGTTCTCCACGTCGGGCTTGGCTACCGAAAATGGCACGCGGCAAACGCTGTCCATCGTGCGTGACGGAATCGAGCTGTATGCCGCCGACAATGGCGGTCAATTTCCCGCCTGCACGGGCGACGGCACGGGAGCGGGTAATTTTCACGAATTTATGAGTGATTACGTTCGTGGGGATTTTCCAGACAGCCCTGTTGGCTCACAAGACAACTTGGTGAAGCCATCGAGTGCTGATCCTTTGGTGCCAGATGGAACAACTGGTTGGATGTACAACCCAACCACGGGCGAATTCATCAGCAATAGTACAGATGCAACTCCTTCTGGTTCCGGTCAATACAGCGATCTATAAGAAACGCTCGCAGTTTGAATCGAAAGAATTGACCACCTAAGAATCGGCAACACATGGCAAAGAAAGCGCTAATCGTCGACGATAACCTGGCCTTGGCCAGAGTGACACAGTTCGCCCTGGACCGGGCGGGCTTTGAAACTCAAACCGCCAGGAACGGACGATTAGCGCTCGAAGCCGCCCAGTTGATGCAGTTCGACGTGGTCGTGACCGACCAACAAATGCCGGAACTGACGGGTATCGAGTTGTGTAGTGAATTGCGTAAGCTGCCCGGCTATCAGGATTGTCCGATCATTTTGTTGACGGCCAAGGGATTGGAATTAGAGCTCCCGCGCTTGCGCGAGGAGCTGGGAATCAGCGGCGTGTTTTCCAAGCCCTTTAGCCCCGCGGCGGTGGTCCGCGCGGTTGAGGACTTGCTCAACACGTACGTCTAACTCGAGGGCTTTGACAGCTCTTGATATTGGATCTTTGGCAAAGCCCTAGGCATTCACCGACCGTGTTTCCAACGCAGACCAATCATGTTTTTTCGCCGTCCCAATCTGGGTTTGCCCCGCAGAGTGGTTGCCTACTATCTGCTATTCTGCGTTATTGCAGTGGCATGGCTTTCGGTAGGTGTGCTCGTCACGTCTCACAGCGTTCTTAACACGCGGGGCGTTAATTCCAGCTTATCTCGTCTGGGGAAGCTCACTGCCGCGCTCGAAGTCGAATACATTCGCGGTGGTTTGACCAACTTGCAGTCGTTGGTCTCGCAGGCGAAGTCCGAATTTCGTGCCCATTATTGTTCGATTGAGTCCCCCACAGGCAAATTCCTTGCCCATAGCAATCCCCAGTTCATTGGGCAAAAAGTTCAAGAACATGAAGGCAGCCATCTCCGTTGGGGGAGCATCACCGGGGTGCGATTTACTGACGAAGCTGGCAAGACGCATCAAGAGTATCGCGTAACCCTTATGGCTCACGGGCAGCCGTTCGGTTCGCTCAGAGTCGCCGTGTCGGAACCAAGTCTTTGGTGCACTTTTAGCGAGGTCGCTCGCTTGGCGCCGATCGCTATTCTGATTCCGCTCGCGGTCGTCGCTCTGGGTGCGGTCGTGCTTGGCCGTGTCACATCACCGATTTCGGAAATCAGCAAGCAAATCCAACATCTGGCTGAATTACCACAGGAAGCCAGCGTCGAGCTCACAACAGTTCCCGTGCATGACACGTTCTCATTAGGCTGGAATCGCATTGTCGAAGCGTTGGCTCGTCTCCAAGAAAACCCGGAGAACCAATCGCTCGAACAACGTCTCCAGGCGGCGACCTCCTCGCGTCGCGAAAGTCAGCACGCCGACATCTTGCAAAATCTGCCGGAAGGCGTGGCGGTCACCGATATGGAAGGCCGCATAACTTTCGTAAATCGCGCGGTGGCCTCGTTGCTGGGCGAAACCGTTCCCGAGGGAACCGAAATGCAAAAGTGGTTGTGCCCCAGCGACGACACGACCGAAGCCGCGCCGCTGCTTGATCCGCAGTTGGCCTCGCGACCAGCGGTGTGCGAATTGCACCGTCATGGTGAGCATGCCGACCGCGTGCTGCGTGTCTCTAGGCAGCCGGTCAAGAATCCTCGCATTCAAGGTCAGGTGTGGTGCCTGCGTGATATCACACAGCAAAAGCTCGCCGAAAAGATGCGCGATCAGTTCATCGACACGGCCACACACGAGCTGCGCACACCGTTGTCGAATATCAAGGCTTACGCCGAGACAATGGTCACCTGCGACGAGATCGACGTTGAAGAACAAAAAGAGTTCTGCAACATCATCAACAGCGAAGTGACTCGACTGGCACGCTTTGTCGACGATCTGCTCAGCATCAGCAGCATGGAAATGGGTTCGTTGAGCATCGACAAGCAAAAGGTCGAAACCGCACGATTGCTGGAAGAAGTGCTCGAAAAAGTCGATCCCGTGATGCAGCAAAAGAGCATCACCTTCACGGCCGAACTGCCGGAGAAGATGCCAGAGGTGCGGCTGGACAAGGACAAGTTCATCGCCGTGCTTGTGAACCTGTTGGGTAACGCCGCCAAGTACACCCCCAACGGCGGCCGCGTGACTTTGCGCGTCAAACTCGACAATTCCCTCATGCAAGTCGACGTGGAAGACACGGGTGTCGGGATTGCTCCCGAGGAAGTATCTAAAGTCTTCGAGAAATTTTTCCGCAGCAGTGATCCGCGCGTACAAAACGAAACGGGCACCGGTTTGGGATTGTCGCTCGCTTGCGAAGTCGTACGGATGCACGGCGGTGAGATCACCGTCGAGAGCATTCTCAATCAAGGCAGCACCTTTACGATCACAATTCCGGTGGAGTGATAAGCATCATGTTTGCCGTCAAATCGCAAGGCGCCGTCGAAGTGATCGTTCCCAACGTTCCTCTGAAAGGGGAATACGTGGGTGAACTCATGGAAACCGTACAACATTGCTTGCCCGATGGTTTGCCCATGCTGGTGTTGAATCTGCATGATGTGCCTCTCTTGGATAGCATCGGGCTCGAAGCGTTGCTCGATGTCCGCGATCTCGTGGCCCAACGCGGTGGGACGGTCAAATTGGCATCGCTCACCCCGCTGACAAACGACATCTTGCGTGTGAGTGGGCTGGCCCAACAATTTGAGGTCTTTGCTGATGAAAAGGCTGCCGTGAGGAGCTTCGTTCAATGAGCACGATCACGGTCGTCGACCAAAAGAAAGAACCGCTGCAAGATCTGACCGTACCGTTGGGATTGGACCCCAGCGATCGCCAGATCGACGTGCTGACCACGCGCGGTCCGCTGGGCCAGCGTCTGCTCAGTGCCGACTTGATTCGCGAGGAAGAACTCGAAGCCGCCCTCAAGAATCAAGTCGAGAAAGGCCAAAAGCTCGGCGAATCGTTGCTGGAACTTGGGTTTGCCAGTGAAGAGCAACTCCTTCCATTCGTCGAAACCCAAATCGGTGTGGTGGGCGTGCGACTCCGCGAAGGCATTCTCGATCCCGAGGCCGTGCAGATCATTCCGCGACCGGTCGCCGAACGCTTGGGCGTGCTGGCTTTGTTTCGCGTTCGCAATGAACTGGTGGTTGCCACCGACGACCCGACAAATCTCGACACAATCGATTGCGTCGAACGGCTTACAGGTTACGACGTTCGACCCGTCTTTGCGTTCCGCGCGTCCATCAGCCGCATTCTCCAGCGGGCTTATGAAGACGGGTTCCATGTCGACACGGTGACCGCCGACATGGACGAGTCGGCCGTCGAGTTGCAAGTCGATGCTTCGGAAATGGATGTGGCCTCGGTCCATAACTTGGTCGACGGCAGTCCGGTGATCAACCTGGTGAACTACCTCATCCTGCAAGCCATCCGCAAGCAGGCGAGCGATATTCACATCGAACCCAACCGCAAATTCGGCACGGTCCGTTTCCGTATCGACGGCCAATTGATCGAAATGTTGCGTCCCCGCCGTGATATTTTCCCGGCCATTGTTTCTCGTATCAAAGTGATGTCGAAACTTGATATCGCCGAGCAACGCACGCCGCAGGACGGCCGTTGTCAGGTCGTTGCCGATGGCAAGGAAGTCGACTTGCGCGTGTCGACTTTGCCCACGGTGCTCGGCGAAAAGATCGTGATTCGCGTGCTCGACAAACAGCGGCTTACGTTTAATTTGGACCGTTTGGGCATTCCGCCTAACACGCTTTCGATGGTCAAAGACCTGCTGAAAAAGCCTTACGGTTTGGTCCTGGTCACAGGTCCCACGGGTAGCGGAAAAACGACGACTCTGTATTCCGCGCTCGAACTGATTAAGTCGGTCCACCACAACATCGTCACTGTCGAAGACCCGGTCGAATATCAGATCGAATTGGTCAACCAGGTGCAGGTCGATTCGGGACGAAACGTGAGTTTTGCCACCGCACTTCGCTCGATTCTCCGCCAAGACCCCGACGTGATCATGGTCGGTGAAATCCGCGATGCCGAAACGGCCAAAGTTGCCGTCCAGGCGGCACTTACCGGCCACTTGGTGCTTAGCACGTTGCACACCAACGACAGCGTGAGTGCGATTACACGTATGACCGACATGGGAATCGAAAGCTACAAGCTCGCCGCTGCCCTGGTGGGTGTGATCGCCCAGCGGCTTGTGCGCACCATCTGCCCGCATTGTCAAACGTCTTACTTTCCGAGTGCTGAATATCTGGAAGCCTTGCACTATCACGGCGACAAGCGACGGAGCTTTTCTCGCGGCACCGGATGTCGTGAATGCTTCGACACGGGCTTTCAAGGCCGGATTGGTATCTACGAAGTACTACCGTCGAATGCCGAGTTGCGGAAGTTGATCGGTGAAGAGGCGTCCTTGGAAACCGTGCGGGAATGGTTCCGCAAAGAACAGCTTCCCGACTTGCTGCAATGCGGCTTGCAACTGGCAGAAAAAGAGAAAACCAGCCTCGAGGAAGTGGCCCGCGTGGCGTTCGTCGAATAACGCGGTCAGCGAAAAATTATGGCTACTTACAACACTCTCAATGCGAAACTTCCGATGCGACCGCTTGCCGCGAGTCAGCCGGAGAAGCGGTCCGCGCAGGACATGCTCGAGTTGACCGAATGGATGTCGCCCGCCGCGGCCACTGCCGGAAAGAAACGCACATCGGGCCGCGGCGTTCGACCGCAAGATATCGCGGAGTTTACATCGCAATTATCAATCATGGTCCGTTCCGGGATCGACGTGGCAACGGCGTTGAACTCGTTATCGTCGCAATGCCAACGACCCGCGTTGGCCGAAGTACTCAACAGCGTTCATCAATCGGTGATGGCCGGTACAACGCTATCGGAGTCTTTGCGCCGGCATGAAGCCGTGTTTGATGCCGCCTTTGTGGCCACCGTCGCCGCGGGCGAAGCGTCAGGTTCGCTGGCCGACGTGTTGATTCAGCTCGCTGAGATGCAAAGGTCGGAGCTGCGCAATCGCCGCACGATGCGCACGCTGTTGACCTATCCAATCTTGCTGTTTGTCGTGTCGTCGTCGGTGGTCTTGGGTTTGGTGATCTTTGTGTTGCCGCGGTTTTCCAAGATCTTCGAGCAATACGACATGACGCTCCCTATTGTGACGCAAATCCTCATAACCATTGCGTCGGAATTGCGCACTCATTGGTGGTTCTGGGGACCGCTGGTGGCCGGCAGCGTGCTGGGAGGCTTGGTTTGGCGCAAAACGACCGCGGGCCGACTGATGCTCGATTCCTTTTGGGTCCACGCAATAATCGTCCGCGACGTGACTCGTGCGAGACTGACGGGCCGTATTTGTCGGTTGCTGGGAATGATGCTCTCCAACGGCGTGCCAATTTTGGAAGGCGTGAGGCTCACGCGCAATGCGATTCACAATTCTTTGTATCGCGCGCTGCTGACCAAAGTGGAAGAAGCGGTCATCAATGGCCGTAACGTGGCCAGCGTATTGCAAACAACGGATATCATCCCTCGTTCCGCACGCGACATGCTCATGACCGCCGAAGCGACGGGGAATATCACCGAAGTGAGCCAACTATTGGGTGAATATTACGAAGATGAAGCCGAAGCACGCATGCGGCAGATCGTGGGATACATCGAACCCGCGCTGACGGTCGGCATGGGTGCGGTCATCGCCGTGGTGGTGTTGGCGGTAATGCTTCCCGTGTTCGATCTTTCGACCTTGGCACAAAAACACTAAAACCATGCTTCGCAGAACACAAAAAGGTTGGCTCGGCATCGACATTGGCAGTGCCAGTGTGAAGGTGGCCCAACTCGCGCGCAGTGATCGTGGTCTTGAGGTGGTCGCACGGACCATCGTGCCGCGCACCGCGCAACCAGGTGCCGAGGAAGAAAACGAGTCGGAACAACTCTGGTCGGCCAGTGGCGAAATCTCCGCTGCACTTGCATTGGGGGCCACCTATCGAGGCAGTCAAGCAGCCGTCGCCATGCCGATGGGACTTTGCGAAGTTCACCAGCTTGACACCCTTCCGGTTGATGAATCCGATGTCGACGTTGTGATTCGTCGAGCGATTGAAATCGCGACCCAACAATCGGCCGACCATCTGGAATACGATGTCTGGCCTGCCGAGAGTTCCGCCTCCCAGCGGTGGAATGTCCTCGCCGTGGCACGACCCTGGTCCGACCAGGTTTATCGCGACGTCGTTCGAAGCGGGTTAAGTTGCCACACGATTGATGGCCTGCCCCAAGCCTTGGCACGTGCCATCGGATTAACGGCCCAGGAAGAACCTTTGCCCCCGATCGCCGCACTCGATTTGGGCTTTGGCCAAGCAACATTCTGCGTCATCGCCGAAGGTCGCCCGGTCTATGTACGCAGTTTAAAAGACTGTGGATTGGAGCGCATACTCGCCGCCGTGACTGACGAATTGTGCGTGACGCACGAGGAAGCTCACCTTTTGTTGCGACAACACGATATCAGTCGACACGCGGGTGAAGGCGTCGATGAAGTCACAGCACTGCTGGCCGAGTTGACGACAGAACCCCTGCGTCGACTCGAACAAGAATTGTCTCGCACGATCTCACACATCAGCTTTCAGCGCAAAGCGATCGCTCCGCAGCGATTGGTACTTTTCGGTGGCGGGGCATTGCTGCGTGGCTTACCCCGACATTTGTCGCGGCGATTACGTTTGGAAACCCAAGTCTGGTCTTTGAACGGCGAACAGCTTGCCGCCAAAACAGATTGTCTGTTTGGCGTGGCTATAGCGATGTCGGCCCTAGCGTGGGAGAATTCATGAGATCATCTCTCAACTTAATGTCTCTCGCGACACGCCGGCAGGAATGCTTGCGCGCACGCTTACGCCAATGGCTCGCCATCCTAGGAGTAACTGCCGCGGGTTTGTGTTTGTTCGGCGCGGAACGCTACTGGGCTTACCACCACGCGGTCCACAAACAGTTGCGTATGGAAGCAAAATACGAACCAATAGCCGACCTTCAAAAGTCGAATAAATCGTTGACCCGCCAAATCGACGCGATTCGCAAAGAAGAACAGTTTGTCCTGGCTCTATCCAACCGCGAGCCGGTCGTGACCTTGTTAGGGGTGTTGGGCGAATCGATTGCCGACAGCGACAACCATGTGTTCCTGCAAAAAATCGAACTGAACAACGCTATCGAATCGAACTCGGCAGCGACTCAGCAATCCACCTTGGAACTGGCGGGAATCGCCAACAGCGGATCGGCCGTTAAGGACTTTACCGACACACTCCAAAGCTCGATTCCGTTTGGCAAGTTAGGTGTAACGTCGACAAAAGAGCAGCGGCTGAAACAACAGACGGTTCAGGATTTTTCCTTGCAGTGCACCTTTTAGTCACCGAGTGATCTCATGCGCAAAAAAAACGACAAACAGATCGCTACGCTGAATTGGTGCCTGCACGGCGTGGGGCTCGTGATCCTCATCGCTTGCGTGGGAACGTTCGTCAAGTTTGTGGTCTCGCCACTCGCCGCCAACCGCCAAGTGGCCCAGCAGCGGATCACCCAGCTCGAAGCGTTATTGGCGCGTGCTCCCAAGGTTCAGCGTGAACATCAAGCATTGAAAGCGTCCCTCGCCGAGTTAAGAGAATCCGTGGCCGAAACCCAGCAGCGTTTACCAAGCGAGATGCGCGAGCATGAGTTTCTCGATCAGGTTCGTAGCGCTGCCCAATCGACCGGCATCCAGCTGGGAGAATACCAATTGGGGACCGTGGAAGAGCTTGCCAGCTACTCCAAAGCGGAGCTGACGTTCGCCTGCGAAGGCAGCTTTGCCAGCATCTGCAAGTTTCTTGATCAAATTGACCATCTTGCCCGCATTACTGAGATTAGGAACCTGCAAATCCAGTCGACAGACAATTTCAACCGCTATCCGGTCCAAGTCACATTTGTCTTGTATTTTGGCGGCGCAACGCACGATAGAAACATGAGAGGGGATGTTCTATGACCGAGCGAAATTGGTTGGAGCGCAATGGTGCGACTCCCGCCAAGCTAGCAACCGTCGGTGTCCTCGCTGGGGTGTTGGGTCTCGTCTTGTGGAGCCAACTCGCCGGTGATGCGCCGATCGCAGCCAAGAAAACTCGTCAGACAACGGCCCCTCCGGCCAAAAGCGAGCCCAAGCCGGCGATGAAGCCTGTTTCCGTGGAAGCAGCGAAAGCCTTGCCGACTGGGCCTCGTACGTGGCCCAAGTTGAAGCTGGATGACATTGCGAAGACCGATCCGTTTGCGATGCCCATGTGGTATCTGATGGCGAAAGCCGACGAAACCGACGGGCAAGCGGGTTCGCTGGTTCGTTCCGCTCAGGTACTGGAGGAATTGAAGAAACAACAGACGAAGATCGTGGTTATCACCAACGATGAACGGGTCGCCACGATTGGCGATCAAAGCTTCCGCGTGGGCGACACGATCGAAGGATTCGAAATTAGCGAGATCACCAGAAATGGCATCGTGCTGACGGAAACGGCTCGCTAACACTTTTCTGCATTGCTTATCTGAGAATGGCTTTTCGGGGGAAACAACGTGGTAAATACCTCGGGCGCTGGACATTTGGTCTAGCTGCTTGGGTGGTTATGTCACCACTGCTTTTATTCTCTGCCTGGGGACAGCAATATAGTTCGGTGACGGTTCCCAAGCCGGATCCTGAGTACATGGTTCCCCCGCCGGTGGTTTATCCGGAGCAGGTCGTTGTGGAGAACCTCCCCAAACAGCCCGCCGCAGCGCAATCAGCTCCTAATGCCTTGTCGCCAGAAAACATCAACGCTTTGCGCGAAGCATTGTCAGTGCCTGCACCACAGACATCGACTCAGCAAACCGAAGCGTTGCCGATCCCGCCGGGTCAGTCAGCTGCCCAAGCTCCGCCTGCGGCCACTGCCGTGCCTCAGCAACCTTCCGAGTTGAACCCCGTTAATACCAACCCAGCAGATCCGTTCGCACCGAAGCAGCACTTCTTGCCGCTGGGACAACCGGTCGACAAAGACATCGTCGTGAAAGACGACAATGGAATGATATCACTGATGGTTCGCGATGCGCCGCTTCGTCAGGTCTTGTCGCTGGTGGCCGAAACTCAGAAACTCAATATCGTCTTTGCTTCGGATGCTACGGTCGCCGTTTCGGCGTCGTTTGATAAAGTTCCCTGGCAGCAGGCGATTGAAGCCTTGCTCTCGATTTCAGGCCACACCTGGACGATGAGCGAGGGCATCATCTTCGTCACCAGTGTTGAAAACGCGGATTTCGTCTCACCGGAAGCCGGTGGGCGATCCGTCGAGGTGTTTGAACTCGATTTTGCATCGGCCGTCGATGTCGACCAAACCGTCAAAGGGCTGCTCTCGCCCGCGGGGAATAGCTGGGTTCTGGAAAGCAGCACCGAAGATAATCGCCGCACTCGCGAAGTGGTGGCGGTCGTCGACTATCCGGCGAATTTAGCGCGGATTAGCGATTACATTTGCCAAGTGGACCAACCCCCCCGGCAAGTGCTCATTGAAGCCAATATCCTGCAAGTCGAACTCAGCGACGACTGCAAAAACGGCATTAACTTTAACAACCTGGTCAGCTTCAGTGGCAACACAATCGACTTCCGCACGGTCGGATACGCCAATCAGAATGCTTCGTCGGCGTTCTTTATGGAAGTCAACGGCGGCGCGCTCGATGGGTTGGTGGAACTCCTGAAAACGACCGTCGATGCCAAGTCATTGGCCAGTCCGAAGATTCTCGTCGTCAGCGGACAGCAATCGCACATTCAAGTTGGTTCGCAATTGGGTTTCCGCGTCACGACCACCACACAGACGGGAACTTTCGAAAGCATCCAGTTCTTGGACGTCGGCGTAATTTTAACGGTCACGCCGCGAATTACCCGCGACGGCCGTGTGCTGATGCGAGTGAAGCCCAAGGTTTCCAAAGGCCAAGTCGATCCCACCACGGGATTGCCGTCGGAAGATACCACGGAAGTCGAAACCGACCTCCTGCTCAACAACGGCCAAGGCATGGTCATCGGTGGTTTGATTCAGGAATCCGATATCAACACCCAAAACAAGATTCCTTGGTTTGGCGATCTGCCCTATGTCGGCGTGCTTTTTCAAAAACGGAACGTCGTGAAAGAGCGGGCCGAAATCGTGGTTACGCTCATACCGCGTGTCATGCCCTATTCACCGATGATTGACCAGCGCGAGCATGGGGAATTCATGCGGACGCAAGAACGTCTGACGGAAGGTCCTTTGGTTCGCGTGCCACGGCCCTACGAAGCCCGTTTGTACGACACGTTTACCAATCCCCGCCGGCCGATTGCGAATCTGGCCGCCATACATCGTGCCAAGGTTGATGGAACTTACGCCATGCCCATGGAAACGATACCGATGGAAGGCATGCCAATGGAGATGGACGGCATGATCGAATTTCCGCCCGTAGATGAGAATATGGAACTCGAGATGCTCCCCGAAGTTGAAGGGGAATCGATGATCGAGTTTCCCATCGAGCAATCATCGTATTCCGCACCGATTCAAACCCGTTAATAGAGTTTTGCTCCCCAAGGAGTTAGCCATGGCCAATCGCTTGAATGTCCCCGAGGATCTCGCCCAACTCATCGAAAAACGCGAGCAAGAAGATCGCCGCAAGAAGAAGGATAAGACCGAGACACGCACCGAGTCTGCCAGCCGACGGATGGAAGTTCCCAAAGAGCGCCGCAGCAGCAAAGGCCGCCGCAAAGAAGACCGTTCCTAGTTGTCTCGATAATTTCAAAATATAGTTGATAGCCGCGACGTGTCGCGAAGCGACGCGGAGCGCGTGACCGAACACACTAATCCTTCCCCAGCAAATCCAACGCAGCCGCCGTCAACACGTTGGTTCCCGTCGTGATCGTCGATTCGATGTGGGGATAAAACTTAGCCGAATGCAGCGACGGAATTTCTCCTGCCTCCTGATACGATTTCAATCGTTCCGGTTCCAAGGTTCCGACCGAAATCATGACGATTGGCACGCCTTCGCCACCGATGCGGCCAAAATCTTCCCCGCCCATCGTGGGTTCTGATTCGATGACATTGTCTTTGCCCAGGGAAGTGCTCAGCACGTCTTGTAGTCGCGCCACCAATTCGGGATCGTTGTAGAGCGCCGGCGTCCCCTCCGAAAATTCCACCGTCGGCTCGGACGCGTCCGCACTTGCCGCCGCGGCCTCGGCTTTGCGTTTGATGGCTGAGAGCACCTGCTCGCGAGATTTCTCGCCATAGCTCCGCACCGTCAATTGCAGCTGGCAATCGTCGGGGATGATGTTGTGCTTCGTCCCCCCTTGAATCGCGCCCACGGTGACCACGACCGGATCCGTGGGCTTCGTTTCACGGCTGGCAATCGTTTGCAAATCAACGATCAACTTCGCGGCGATCACAATCGGATCGCAAGTCATGTGCGGGAACGCCCCATGTCCGCCCCGCCCGTGGATTGTGATATCCACGCTGTCGACATTGGCAAAAACAAAACCGCCGCGCAAGAAAACTTGACCGACTGGCTTATCAGCCGCCACGTGCAGCGCAAGCGCAAAGTCGGGACGGCCAAACTTGGTCAGCAATCCATCGGCAATCATCGCCTTGGCCCCCGCGCCAAGTTCCTCGGCCGGTTGAAACATAGCGATCAACGTGCCTTGCCACTCATCGCGGTGGTGGGCCAAATAATCGAGCGCAGCCGTGAGCATCGTCATATGCATGTCGTGCCCACAGGCGTGCATCACCCCCACGGTCTCGCCGCGTGAGGTGGTGGTGCGAACCTCCGAGGCATATGGCAAGCCGGTTTCCTCGACCACCGGCAGCGCATCCAAATCCGACCGCAACAACAGCGTCGGCCCAGCCCCATTCTTCAACACCCCCACCACGCCGTAGCCGCCAATCCGCTCGGTGACATCAAAGCCTAATTCGCGCAGCTGTGCCGCCATCTTTCTTGAGGTTTCCTTTTCCTCAAACGAAAGCTCGGGCGCGGCGTGCAACTCGCGATACATGGTCGAGTAGCGCGGAAGATTCTCGCGCAAGAATTCGGCGACCGATTCACGCTCCTGAGCGTGCGAGTTGGCAGCGGCGAAGATTAAACAGAGCATCAGAAATGAGCGAGGAGTGAGCATGAACTCAGTGTAGGTTCGTGACCGAAGAGTTCAAGCCACATAGAGCCTATCTGAAATCCCCCTCCCGGTACTCCGGGAGGGGCTAGGGGAGGGCCTCTTGTTTAGGCTTTTAGCACGGAGCACACGCAATTCATTACTTTATCACTTTTGATGTTGCGGGTGCCGCCAGGGCCGGTGCTGCTTTGGCCGAAGCCGTCGCCAGGGCTTTTCTGTCTAAGAACCTTCTAATCGGAATGTCATAGTAGGCGGCACCATCTGTCTGTCGCCGCCGGTCGACCGTCAGGGTGAGGATCCGAACCATGGCGATGTTGAAAAATTCTCTGGGTATCTGCACTTCCCCAGCGGCCTTGCCATCCTTGGTCGGTTGCAACTTAATCCGCGACTTCACGAGATACGATTGGCCGCCCATCGGGTCCGGCCTGCTGAAAGCAACCACCGTGGCCGAATAAATGGGCTTCAATCTTCCCGCGTCAGCAAGTGTGAATCGCACGTTCAGCTTGCCTTCATCGACGGCGGTCACCTCCAAATCGTACTTCAACCCCCATTCATCGTTCGACGGAGGAAGCATATTAAAAACCGCGCAACAGCGTCCGGGCATCAGGCCAACTGTCGCGACAACCAACAAACCCATCACCAACCATGACAATCGCATGCTCATTTCATCTTCACCTTGAAATATCTAAAAGCTCGTTAGTCGACACGAGCGTCGGATGCTCGAATAGTGTGCATTAACCGGACAATTGAAGCTGCCCGTGTGAATTCGGGCAAGATCAACTTCTGCAGTTAAAAGGGGGCTGGAGCTATTGTTTAAACTGACGACTCATTGTCTTTCGCAACACCACAACATTGCCGGAACTTCGTAGAACTCGTTCTGGCCTACTTTTGGGAATTCACGATTTGCCCCAGCAACACAGAACCCCACGCTATCGCGTTTGGGCTTTCATTAAAGCGGGCGATTCCCCAGACAAATCACCCCCTCTTGTGCATCTCTTCGAGAAAGGCTGGAATGTCGACTGTGTACGGAAAGCACTTCTCTGAGAGAAAGGAACATTCTGCAATGTCTTACGCGAAAACGTTTCTGATTGCTCTCTCGTCGATCTGGGCGATTCCTTTCGCTGCGGCCGGCTGGGCTGTGGCCGACACCGAGTTGGCTCCACCCGTTCGACTCGAAGATTCTGAAGGGGTTATCGACACCGGGCCGGCCTGGGGACACAGCAGCCCGGCCATCGAAGACCTCGATGGCGATGGTCTGGCGGACCTTGTGCTCGGTGACTACGGCGGTAAGTTCCGCGTTTATAAAAATGTCGGTTCCAAGTCAGAACCCGCCTTTGAAAAGCAAGACCAACTGCAAGCAAGTGACGCACCGGCCGAGGTGAGGATCTACTGCTGCATCGGCGGGCAGCCGCGATTCGTCGATTTTGATAACGATGGCGTGCGAGATTTCATCAGCAACTCGTATGACCCGGGACATTGCTACTACTTCCGCGGGCTCGGTGACGGCAAGTTTGAGAAGCCCGTCGAGATCGTGGACAAAAACGACGTTCCAGTGCGAAGTTCGCCCGAGCAGAAGCAGAACTTCCAATCCTTCGGCAGCTTTTACATGCCGGTGGATTGGGATGACGATGGCGACAGCGATCTCTTGATCGGTTGCTTTAGTGGCGACTTGAAGTTGCGGATCAACGAAGGCGATGCGGAGAATTATTCCTTTGCCGGCGAGAACGTGGTGGTGAATGCGGGGGACGAGCCATTGAAGGTGTCGGCCCACTGCTGCCCCGTGGTGGCCGACTGGGATGGCGACGGCTTGTGGGACCTGGTGGTGGGATCGGGCGATGGAAGCGTCAACTGGTATCGCAACGGAGGCAACAAGGGCGAGCCGAGGTTTGAGAAAGGGATCGAACTGGTCGCGAAGCACGATGGATCGGGTTACAACCTGCTCCGCTGGAATGTCAATGAATTGCCGCCTGGGATTCGATCGCAGGTCGAGGTCAATGATTTCAACAACGACGGCAAGCCCGACCTGTTAGTGGGCGACTTCTCGACGGCGTATGCCCCTCGGCCTGATTTGACCCAGGAAGAGAAGGACGAGTTCACGACAACCATCGAGGAAGCCGCAAACAGAACCAGCGGCTACGTGGAAAAGATGAACAAGCTCCGTGAAGATTTCTCCAAGCGTTATCCAGGCGACGAAGTCTACAGCGACGAGGCCACCGAGGCCTGGCAGACGGAGTATCAGGCTCTGAGGGAGAGTCCCGAGGCCAAGGAGTTAGAAGCCACCGATGCGAAGTTTGTCGATAAAGTGCGGCCCTTTTTGGCCGAAACGCATGGCGACGGCAACGAGTCGCACGATCTGGCGATACCACATGGATTTGTGTGGGTGTACCTGCGGAAATGAACGTCATGTGGAAATGCGTACTACTTTGTGGTGTTGTCGTGACGATCGTCGGCTGCGATGCGAAGATCGAGACATCTGTTCAACCCTCACAGCCAGCGAAGTCCACAGTCAAACCCATCGAGCAGCGCGCGAACGGCACACAAGTTTCCGTGACCTTGCGACTATCGGAAGCTGTCGTGCGGCCTGGCGACAAATTTGAAGTCGCAGTCGAGATGAAAATCGCACCGATGTGGGAGATTCATCCGCTCGCTGCGCTGCCTGCCGAAACGGCCACGAAACTTAATTTGATCACGCCAGAAGGGATTCGCGCGGAGAGTGAATGGATCGAACCGAAGACGGCCCGTTCCATGGGTGCGAGCGGGCAGCCTGTTCACATGGGCAAGGCTGTGTTCAAGCGATCTCTGGCTGTCGATTCCATGGCCGTGGGCGAACACGAGATCATTTGCAAAGTTGGCTACCAAGTGTGCAACGAACAGCAATGCTTGAAGCCGGAGACGTTGACACTCAGCGTGCCGTTGATGGTTCGTGAGTAACCGGGGATTTGAAGACTACCAGGGGTGTCGTCGCTAAGGCTCCTCAACCGCCTGGCTAATAGCTGCAATGCCTCCGGCATTAAAGACTATTTCTTATCAGCAGGGTAGCACCGACACTTTGTCCGTAAAACGCGCTCCATAGGTGTTGATGATGCCGGACACGTGTCGGTGTGCGCAGCACAAGAGGTTTTCGACACGAATCACTTCTTGTCGCAAGCGACACTGATACTTGTCCTGCACAGCCTGTCGGTAATCAATACGTCTTCAGGACGAAGTATCAGTGCTACCCCACTCGCTGATTCGATTCGTGTGATTCGTGGTTGCCTTTCCTCCGTGCTCTCTGTGATCTCTGTGGCTCAAACATCTTCCGCGTGGCCAAATATTGCCAAGATTTGGCCGCACCAATTGGTTAAAATACACGTTCGCCACTAAGGCCCGTGCTCTTTGACAATTGAAACCGCAGAGTGAGATTTTGGAACGCGCTCAACGTACGTTTTGACCAAAAGTCGGCTCGTTTTGTCACGTGCGAATGTCGCAAGGGCTTGAACGACCAGCACTTGCAACATCACCAAGTGACAAAACCCAAGACTTTCGGCGCGAAAGTTGGGACCCCAGCGTAGGCGAGAAAATTCAGGTTTGCGTGCTCAGGGGGCCGCAAACCAAGCAAAGCTCGCAAACCTCGCAAAGCTGAGGCGGCATGCCCGCTGATTAGAAACCGCGC
Source organism: Bythopirellula sp. (assembly GCF_041737835.1). Classification (NCBI taxonomy): domain Bacteria; kingdom Pseudomonadati; phylum Planctomycetota; class Planctomycetia; order Pirellulales; family Lacipirellulaceae; genus Bythopirellula; species Bythopirellula sp. The sequence continues at coordinate 28,416 of NZ_JBGSQY010000020.1, forward strand.
CGGCTTTACGCTTCTTCGGTGATGACGACTTTTTCCATTTTGTCGCCCTGCTCGATCGCGTCGACCACTTTTTGGCAATCGTCGAGCACGCGGCCAAACACCGAATGCTTGCCATCCAGCCAAGGCGTGGGGACGTGCGTGATGAAGAATTGCGAACCGTTGGTGTTGGGGCCCGCGTTGGCCATCGACAAAATGCCGGGCTTGTCGTGCTTGAGGTCTTTGTGGAATTCGTCGGCGAACGTGTAGCCAGGTCCGCCCGTGCCGGTTCCCTTGGGGCAGCCGGTTTGAACCATGAAGTCTTCGATCACGCGATGGAACTTCAGGCCGTCGTAATATCCGTCCTTGGTGAGTTTCTCGAAATTGGCAACCGTCTTGGGGACCTTGTCTTCAAAAAGTTCGAGACGGATATCACCCTTGTTGGTTGTGATTGTGGCCACCTTCATCGAAAAACTCCCTCAAGCTGGTGCGGATTGACATCGGATAAAACACCAGAATGCCACTGAGCGGCCAATTTCGCAACCCCCGGCCAGGATTTCCGGCAATCACGTGCGGAACGTATGGCCCATGGCCACCGCGATGGGCACAAACACCATCAGTGGCACCCAAGCGGCCAGCGTGGGTCGCAGGAGACTCAAGCCCCCCAGCGATTGGCAAGCGAGACTCACCATCGAAAACGACAAGGCCGCGGCCAAGCAAATGCCAATCGACAAGAAGACATTCCGATGACGACGCGAGAACATCAGCGGCAGCCCGAGCATCAGCATGGTCGCGTCCATAAAGGGCTGCATGATCCGCGAGTGAATCGCCACGCGCAGATCGGCGCCAGGTTCGGTGCTGGGCTGATTGAGCTCGTCGACCAATTCGGTAATTGCTGCCAGTCGGCGGTAGGAAGAACCGTTTGCCAAGAGTTCAAATCGGAGTTGCGAAACAACGAACGCTTGCTTGGGATTGAGCCAGGGGGCTTCCTTGCTCGTGATGATGATTTCTCGGTCACCTTGCTTGAGGGATTTCAATTTATCGATGTTCGAGGGGATCGAAACATTATGAAGCAGATAGCCGGCGGCGTGGTCCTCGTTGGCATCCATGTAATAAGCACTCTCGGCCACGAGCTGCTTGCCGTATTTGGACAGCAGGTTGGGCAAGACGAAGGTTGGCTTAACAACCCGTTTCTCGACCGCAACGGTCTTCTCGCCGCCAATCAAAATATCTGTTTGCCCGTCGTAGCGTGCTTCGAGGTCGCGGTATTGTGTGCCGCCCAAGTTCTTGGTGTCGCGCGTGATTTGATCACGAACTTGGGGGATCACGAATTCACGATTCAACGCGGCAAGAACGCTCAACGTAATCGCCGCGAGGATGATGGGTTTCACGATACGAAACTTCGAGATCCCAGCCGCCATCATAGCCGTCATTTCTTGATGACGCTGGAGCCAAGTGACCGTGAACATCGCCGCGACCATCGCCAACATGCCGCTGGTTCGCTCGAACAGGTCAAACGATTGATAGGCGTAGAACTCCGCCATGACGTTCACCAAGCTGCCATTTTCGTCTGCGTAGGAGGTGAAACTGTCGAGATGCTGAAAGGCATCGATCACGACGTACAGCCCGGCGAGGCTCAAAAAACAGATCACGAAGATCTGCACAAAATGCCTGAGCATATAGCGGTCGAGAATGGTCATGGGCGAACGCGAGGACTAAGCAGGGGCGAGCAGTTTTCAGGCGGCGAAGATTAGCTGCCCAATTTGCTAGCGTCAAGAGAATCAGGTGGCCATAATTGATGGCACTGCTATCGCCAACTTTGCGAGGGGCTATGCGAACTTGGGCCGCACAAATTTGGAAAACCGCGCGCAGCCATGCGCTCGATCTCTTGTTTTCAGGTCAATGCTTCGCGTGTCGGGCTGCGCTTCCTGAGGACCACGAAGGGCAACCCCTGTGCGAGGATTGCTTGGCTGAGATTCCGCCGGTCGATTGGCCCGTCTGCCGACGTTGTGCCGCCGAAGTGCCACCGTATCCTGGGGATGTTCCCAGTTGTTTCCGTTGTGAATCTCACAAATTACGGTTCGATGCCACATTTAGTCTGGGCCACTACGAAGGTTTGCTCCGCGAAATGATCCTACGGATGAAAACCGACCGACACGAACAACTCGCCCAGATTTTCACGAATCTCATCTGTGAAAGATACGGCGATGAACTCCGGAGTCTAAATCTCGACGCGGTTGTGCCGGTTCCGATGACCCTCGTGAATCGCTTGAAACAGAAGACCAACCCCCAGGGAGCGCTTGCCGCTGGCATCAGCCGTGAACTCGGCATTCCTCTGTTCCGCCGTTTGCTGCAACGGAGCATGAGTCTCTCACCGCAACGCGGCCTCTCGGCGGCTGGGCGATTCCGCAATGTTCATGGCGGCTACCGGCTTCGCAAGGGATACAAAATTGACTCGCCCCATGTGCTACTGGTCGACGATGTCATGACCACCGGAGCCACTTGCAGCGAGATTGCCCGCATTCTTAAACGCAACGGCGTGGCACGGGTGACGGTGCTGGTTGTCGCGCGGACACCGAACAATTGACACAGGCGGACGCCGGACAATTCACGCAGTCCGCAAAGTTTAGCGTGGCTTGTCAGTTGGCTAGGGATATCGACAATGGAGGTTCATGGAAGCCAACCCCAACTTGCCTGAAAAAAAACGTAGCGCGCTCGATCCTTTTCGGCGCGCCGTGATGAGCGGTTTGGGTGTATTGCTACCTCCGCTGCTCACGATCGTGATCATTCTGTGGGTTGCCAACACGGTGAACGTCTACCTGTTGGAGCCAATGGTCTCCACCACCCGGCAAGTCCTCGTGCGGCACTTTCGTGGTGACATTCGCCCCGAGAATGCCGTTTCTCCAGAACTGATTCGTGACGGCACCGATTCCACGGCGCTGCGTCCTTATCAACGAATGGCCGATGATCAGGTCGTCCCCGCCGAGTTTTATGACTATTTGGAAGAGAATCAGGTTCAACCGATGCCCCAACGGGCTGAGGAACTGATTCGCACGTATGTGGAATTCCGCTTCCTTTCGCCACATGTCGTGGTCCCCACATTTTTATGCGTCTTCATTCTCGTTCTGTATTTACTCGGAAAGTTTTTGGCAGCAGGGATTGGGCGGTTTTTCTGGTTGCAGATCGAGAAGGTCATCGACCGCCTACCACTTGTGCGGAACGTCTATTCGTCGGTGAAGCAAGTCACTGATTTCATGTTTAGTGACCAGAATCTTGAATACACCCGCGTCGTTGCGGTTGAGTATCCCCGTCAGGGTATTTGGGCACTCGCCTTCGTGACGGGCGAAAGCTTGGAAGATATTCGCACGGCCGCGGGTGAGCCGGTGGTGTCGCTTTTGATTCCTACCTCACCCATGCCGTTTACCGGTTTCACGGTGACGATGAAGAAAAGCGAAGTGCTCGATCTCAACATCACGCTCGATCAGGCGTTTCAATTCCTGGTGAGTTGCGGCGTGGTCGCGCCGCGTCAACTTGTGCTGGAAGCTCAGGCCAAAAAAGAACTCCCGTGACCGCTCATCATCTACGTATCGCCACTCGTGGGAGTCAGCTGGCCCTTTGGCAAGCCAATTGGGTTGCCGACCGTTTGCGTGAATTGGGCGCGACCGTGGAACTGGTCGAAGTGGTCACCGCGGGGGACCGAGATCAACGCGATCCCGTGCTGGAGATGAACCAGCAAGGTGTCTTCACCAAAGAAATTCAAGCAGCGGTTCTCAACGGCGATGCCGATCTGGCGGTGCACAGCCTCAAAGATTTGCCCACGGCCACTGCCGAAGGGTTATTACTCGCGGCTGTCCCCGCGCGGGAAGTATGTTTCGACGTGCTGATTACTCGCCAAGCATCTTCGCTGGCCGATCTTCCCAGTGGCGCGAAAGTTGGCACCGGCAGTTTACGCCGGCAGGCCCAGTTGCAGGCTTTGCGCGATGATCTGCAAATCATCGGCATCCGCGGCAATGTCGATACCCGTCTGCGAAAGCTGGCCAGCGGCGATTACGATGCGATCATCCTAGCAGCCGCCGGATTGAAACGGCTCGAACTGACGGCCAACATTGTTGAAGAACTCTCACCACCGCGGATGCTCCCCGCGCCGGGGCAGGGTGCGCTGGGGATCGAATGCCATCGCGAGGCTCAGGAAGTACTCAAGCTCGTCAGTCAACTCGAACATCCCCCGACTCGTGCTGCGGTCGATGCCGAGCGGTTGATGTTGGCGCTCTTGCATGCCGGCTGCTCCGCCCCCGTGGGAGCGTGGGGCCGAACCGAACAAGGCGAGCTGAAACTCGACGGCCTGGTCGCAAGCCTCGATGGCAAGCATGTCTTGCGAGCCTCCGCCAGCGGACCATCTTCCACGGCCATGCAAATTGGCCGGCAGGTTGCCGAAGCGTTGTTGGCCCAAGGTGCTCAAGAAATCATCGAGCAAGCCCGGAGCGTCTGACTTCAGCGCGTGGGCATGCCCCCCTCAGCTTTGCCTGGTTTGCGAGCTTTGCTTGGTTTGCAGCCCCCCACAGCACGCAAACCTCAATTTTTCGCCTGCGCTGGGGTCCCAACTTTGGTGACGAAACTCCTGGGTTTTGTCACTTGGCGACGTTGCAAGTGCTGAACGTTCAAGTCCTTGCGACATTCGCACGTGACAAAACGAGCCGACTTTTGGTCAAAACGCACGAAGAGCGCGTTCCAAAACTACGTTCGTGGGTTTCAGTTTTCAAAGAGCATGCCTACTCAAGGGCGAACTCCATTATTGCGATTGCGAGGCGCTTTGCCACAACAATTTTTGGCCGGGGTGAAATGTTAAACCACAGAGGCCACAGAGAGCACGGAGGAAGAGCAACCACGAATCACACGAATCGAATCGGCGAGTGGGGTAGCACTGATACTTCGTCCTGAAAACGCGGTGACTACCGGCAGGCTGTGTAGGACAAGTATCAGTGTCGCCTGCGACAAGAGGTAATACGTGTCGAAAACCTCTTGTGCTGCGCACACCGACACGAATCCGGTCGAGTTTTCACGTCGTCGGTCCGATTTGCGGATGTCGTGTCGGTGCTACCCCACTAGTTGCAAGATTACCGTGCCAGAGGATACAGTGTCGAGTGATTGCACTTCAGGAACCCGATACCATGGCACTAAAGAAAGTTGGTTTTTTCTTCGAGTTCTCAGCCGATGCTCACCGTTCTCAACTGGAATCGCTCATGCGTACAGTTCCGCACTCTCGTGAACAAGATATCGTTGCATACCTGTCAGCCGGTAAGAATTTCGGTGTTGTTCCGCTAACACAGTTTGACAATCAAATAGATCCACCGAAATCATTGGGTGAAATCGTGCTCGTCTCAGATGGTGAATGGATTTGGCCGACATCATTAACGTATTTTGTTCAAACGTATCACATTGATTTGCCTGAGCAGTTCGTCGAGCACATGTCGAGTCACAACTGGAGAATGTCTGAGCAAATTGAAGTGGAAGCTCAACTGATCGAGGGGCATGTAGAACTATGACTTGGAAAAGTTGCATTTGGCCGCAATCCATCATCCGCGGCTAACGCCTTGCGGCTCAGAAAACTTAACCCCCCACACCGGCACATCCTGCGCGATAGCAGCAATTCTTGCCGTCTCCAATCTTTGAATCGGCAATCTCCGCCGCTAGCAGTCTCCCGCGTGTTCGATGCACAGTTCACAATTCCTCGGCAATTCTTGAGTAAAACTCGTTTGGTGGATTTCGGCACACGGGGTGCATAGTGAAATCGCCGGACGCAGGGGGGCGTACCTGCAATCCATACTGCCATGATGTACGGCCTGTACATGTCAGCCGAAGGGGCTAATGCTCAAGCGAAGCGGCTCGAGTTCGTTGCCAATAATTTGGCGAACGTCGAGACGCCCGGCTTCAAGCGCGACATCCCCACTTTTCAAGCCCGCTTTGCCGAAGCGATTCAACAAGGCAAGGCCGTGCCCGGCGACCAATCCATCAACGACGTCGGCGGCGGCGTGAAGCTGATCGACGTGAACGTCGACTTCTCGCGTTCCACGTTTGAGAAGACCGACGTTCCTACCGACTTTGCCATCAACGGCGACGGCTTCTTCCGCGTGGCCGATGCCAACGGCAAAGAATACCTCACCCGTGCCGGCAACTTCGAGCTCGACTCGGTCGGCCACATGCTGACCGAAGGGGGCCAATTCGCGGTTCTCGACAACAACGGCAAACCGATCACGCTCAACCCCATCATGCCTTGGACGTTGGGCACGGGTGGCAACCTCGAACAAGGGGGCGCGCTGATCCCGATGGGGCTCGCCAAACCGGAATCGCTCGGCGATTTGGTCAAAGTCGGCAACAACGCCTTCCGTGCCTTGGGTCCGACGACGGTGATTCCCACGCCCCAACGCGACATTCACCAAGGGATGCTCGAAAAGTCGGGCGTGAGCACAATTCGCGAGATGAACGCAATGATCGAAACCTCGCGTGCGTTTGAAGCGAACACAAATCTTATCCAACATCAAGACAGCATGGTCGGCTCGCTGATTAGCAAAGTGCTGACCGCTTAATTCACTGAAATCGTTAGGACATGAGCCATGAGCGTTCAAACCCTTTATACCGCCGCGACGGGCATGCAAGCCCTCGAAACCAAGCTCGACGTGATCGCCAATAATATGGCGAACGTGAATACCACGGCATTCAAACGCGACCGGGCGAACTTCGAAGATTTGTTCTACCGCCAATATCGTCTGCCTGGTGCGATGGATGCCGACGGCAACCGCACGGCGACCGGCATTGAAGTCGGTCTTGGTACTCGGGTTTCCAGCACGCAAACCAACTATGAACAAGGGGCCTTCGAGGTCACCAACAAACCGTTGGACGTGGCCATCGAAGGTCAAGGATTTTTTAAGGTCAACACGCAAAACGGCAACTACTATACCCGGTCGGGTAACTTCAATCTCAACGACGTTGGCCAAATCGTGATGGGATCGGCCACACAAGGTTGGGTACTCGATCCGGAAATCGTGATTCCCCAAGAAGCCACGGGCATTGTGATTTCCACCAACGGGGAAGTGAGCTACAGCGTCGCCGACCAGAACCAACTCATTCCCGCGGGCCAGATGTTGCTGACAACGTTCATCAATCCTGATGGCCTCAAGAAGATGGGTGACAATCTTTATCAAGAAACCGATGCCTCGGGCGTGCCGTTTGAAGGAACGCCGGGCGACTTGGGTTTTGGTACGGTTCGCCAAGGTTCGTTGGAAGCCAGCAACGTCGAACCCGTGCAGGAACTGATCGACTTGATCACCACGCAGCGGGCCTTTGAATTGAACTCGCAGGTCGTGCAAGCCGGTGACCAGATTATGCAAATCGCCGCGAATCTCCGTCGTTTCTCTTAATGAACTCGTTAATCATCATGCTCGCAAGATTACTCAATCTCTGGATCGCCTCAACATTTGCGGTCGCTGGGTTCGCCGTGTCGGCCCCAGCCGCCAACATTTTGTTGCGCGCGCATGCTACGCACAATGGCTCGGTCGTTTACTTGGGCGACGTGGCTGATGTTTCTGCGGCCGACGAATTGGAAATGCAAGACTTGCTGACGACTCCTTTGATTGCCGCTCCGGCCGAGGGCACGCAACAATTTCTCGATGCAACACGCGTGCGTGATTTGCTCGCCAGTCGTGGGATCGACGTCACCACGTTATCGATTCGGGGGGCGAGAACGGTTGAAGTCGGCAAGGCTGCTGCAGCACAGAAGATTGCAGTCGTTCAGCCCATTCCTACACCGCTGCCACTTGTCACCGCCGAAGAGTCGCAGGAAGCTGTCATCGGGGCGATCAAACAGCATTTGATCGAAGCCACCGGGAATCAAGATTGGGAAATCAAAGTTGATTTGAACACCGAAGAACTCGCGAAACTCGCTCCGCTGGGCATCGAACTGAAAGCCACGGAAGGCCGCTCACCTTGGACCGGTACGCAGCGTTTTGCCGTTGCTCGAATTGGTGTGCCGGGCAGCGTGCCCGTGCTGGCGCACGTCGAACGTATGAGCTACGTGGTGGTGGCCCTGCGGCCGATTCAACAGGGCAATCTCGTCGGTGCCGCCGACGTGGAACTTCGTTTGCAACCCGGCAAGATTTCTGCAAACTCTGCTCAATCAATTGATCAAATCGTCGGCAAAGAAGCCTTGCGATCGCTCAAAGCCGACGAAGTAGTCGAAACGAATTTCGTGCGGGCTCCGTTGCAAGTTCAACGCGGCGAGACCGTCAAGGTGTTTGCTCGCACCGCGGGTGTCACCGTCAGCACCTACGCCGTGGTCCAGCAAAATGGCTCGCTGGGCGATCTCGTGCAAGTGCAAACTTTGGACAAGAAAGATCGCTTCATCGCGCGGGTCTCGGGGTGGAAGCAACTGGAAGTCACCCCCACCGGTGCCACAGTGAATGATATTACGACGGCCAATCAACCTTCCTCACAACGACGTTAAGCCTCTCCAAAAATACTATGAAGCTTTTACGCCTAATCACACTGACTGTAGTAATGGCCACGGCCAACGCCGTGCGAGCCCAGGATGGCAGCTTGTTCCTGCGTCCCGCGCAAACCCCCAATGGCCTGACGCTGGAAAACAGTTCGTTCATGTTCCAGCAACTGCCTCCTGAGTCGCTTCCTCGCCAGTTGAAGATTCATGATATTGTCACGATTGTGGTTGACTATCGCTCGCGATTTTTGAGTGAAGGCAACGGCCAGGCCCGTAAGACACAAAACATTCAAGCAATCCTGCAAGAGTGGGTGCGGCTCGACAACGGCGACTTGAAGCCGGCACTCATGAACGACGGCGAGCCCGGGATTGCCGCGCAGAACAATAGCCAAAACCGTTCGCAATCCGACTTGGAACTTCGCGATACGATGTCGTTCCGCATCGCTGCCGAGATTGTCGACATTCAGCCTAATGGCAACTTGGTGATCGAAGGCCATCAAACGCTCCGCAACAACGACGAGCGTTGGCGGATTTCGCTCACCGGCATTGTCCGCCGTGAGTCGATTCAACCGGATCGTACCGTGAGCAGCGACGCGATCTATGATCTGAACATCGACAAAGAAGAAATCGGCCAGGTCCGCGATGGTTATGCCCGCGGCTGGTTGCTGAAGTGGTATGACAAGTACAAGCCGTTCTAAAAAGCGATCTTAACGTATCACTAATTCACCCGACGCTAGCGCGTTACGGCTCATGCAAACTCAACTGATAAATCCTATGTTCCGCACAAGAAAAATTCTGAGCCTGGTTCTGGTCATTGCTCAACTCATGTGTCTGAGCTCGAGCGAGGTTCAGGCCCGCACGATTTTGCGGAACATCTGCCGCGTGAAGGGCCAGGAAGAAAACGTTCTGCGCGGTCTGGGTTTGGTCGTAGGTCTCAATGGCACGGGTGAAATCAACGATCCCCAAACCATGCGTGCGTTGGCACGAGCCCTCGATATCATGGGGAACCCGATTCCTCAGTTCGGCATGCCGGGATCAGCCACGTTTGACGAGTTGAGCAAGGTGAAGAATGTTTCGTTGGTTTGGGTGTCTGCACGGATTCCAGCCACGGGTGCCCGCCGCGGCGATAGGCTCGACGTCGACGTTAGCGCGATCAACGGCAAGAGCCTCATCGGCGGGCGTTTGGTTTCCGCCGCGTTGCAGGGTCCTAACACACAGGATCGCCGCGTGTATGCCCTCGCCGAGGGTTCGATTTTCGTGCAATCCGAGGAGCAACCCCTGATCGGAACAATCAGCGGTGGCTGCCAGATGGAAGAGGACGTGTTCACGCCGTTCGTTCAAGACGGCTACATCACGCTGATCCTCGACAGCAATCATGCGAACTTCCAAACGGTTTCGGAAATCGCGTTGGCCATCAGCCAAACGCATTTCCAGAACGACGAAACGGCCGTGAAAGCGGTTAATGCTTCGAATATCGTCGTACGCGTTCCCGATGCCTACAAAGAAGACCCGGTGCTGTTCATTTCCAACCTGTTGGAATCGCAAGTCTATCAGCCGGAACCGGAATCCCGGGTTGTGATCAATCAACGCGCGGGGAGCATTGTGATCGACGGCGACGTGCAGATCGGCGACGTGGTTATCTCGCACAAGAACATTGTAATCGACACGGTCGAGCCGATCCCTCCATTCGTGGCGGTTGATCAACAGCAGCAAGAATCGGCCAAACTCAAAGCGCTTGTCGATGCACTGAACGCTCTGAAAGTTCCCAATGCCGATGCGATTGAGATCATCAAAGGGATCGACCGCAGCGGCAAGCTTCATGCCCGGTTGATTATCGAACAATAAGACATGCCGCGTGGCTAAGGAACTTGATCATGAAGATCGACATGAACAACTTGAATGGCATCAGGCCACTTCGCGGTCACGTGGCGACCTTCGAGGAACAAGTCGAAGGAGCCAAGGAAGCTCGCGACACCTTTCGTCAATTCGTCGGCGAGTCGTTCTTCGGACAGATGCTCAAGTCGATGCGGAGCACGCTCGATAAGCCGGCCTACTTTCATGGCGGACAAGCCGAAGAAGCCTTTCAAGGTCAGCTCGATCAGGTGCTCTCCGAAGAAATGACCGCAGCCAGCGCCGACAAAATTGCCGACCCCATGTTCCGCCGGCAATTTCCGAAAGAAGCCGAGATTTTGGCCCAAAGTGAAAAGAAAGAAACGCTGAGCCTGAATGACTTGAGTTCGCTCCGCAGAATGTAGACCACCAATCACCGGAAAGCACGCACGATGGACTTGCACTGGGAAACTGAGTTAGCGCAACTTTTGAATCGGCTCAGCGATACGCAGCAAAGCTTGTTGGGGCTGCTGGATCGCAAACGCGAGATGTTGCTCACGCGCGATCACACGGCGTTGTCGGCACTGCTACCCGAGGAAGAACATTTGTGCACCGAACTGCAAGCATGTCACGATCGACGCCAGCAACTTTTGGAGCAAGCGGCCGCCGACGGAATGCCAGCTGATAGCATTCGCTCGTTGGCTCAATCGTTGCCACGCGGCGAGTCGCAAAGTCTTAAACAGTCGCTAGATGAGGCGAGCAAACGCTCGCGTTTATTGCGGCATCAATGCGTGGCCCAATGGGTTGCCGTCCAGCGAACCATGCTGCATCTTTCCCACATGGTCGAGATTATTGCTACTGGCGGCCAATTAAAGCCGACATATGGAAAAGGGGGCGCGGCTACAAGTAGTGGTGCCCTGATGGATCAGGCCGTTTAGTTGCCGCGGGAAGAGGGATTTTCGTCGGCGACTGAGCACTTATCTTCAGTTACTGGCGCTCTTCCATGTCGCTTTTCAGCTCACTTCAAATGGCGGGCAATACGCTCAACGCCATGCAAATTGGTCTGCATGTCGTGGGCAATAACATTGCCAACGCCAATACGCCGGGTTACATCCGCGAGCGGGCCATCTATTCCCCCGCGCCCGTGCAGAAGCTGGGCAACCTTAATCTTGGCCTCGGCGTGGAAGTCGATGGCATCGTGCAGGTCATCGATAAATTCATCGAAGATCGCCTGCGCGACTCTGGCAGCGATCTCGCCAGCGCTGAAGCCCTCGAAAAAGCTTACGCCGATTTAGAAGCTCAGTTCGATGCACTCGGTGAAGCGAACATCGGCTCGCTGATCACCAAATTTTTCAACGGCCTCGATGACATCGCCACGAACAACAATTTGGGCGTGCGCGATCTCATCATCAAAGACGGGATTAATCTCGCGCAAGCCTTCAACACGCTGGATCGCAGTGTCGAACGACTGCACGCCGATCTGAGCACACGCGTGCAGGGCATTGCCCCGGAAATCAACACGCTGACCGACAAAATCAGCAAGCTGAATTTGCAGATCGTTGCGATGGAAGCCGGCGGTGCTTCGGCGAGCGATGCCGGTGGGTTACGGATTCAAAGATCCGAGGCCCTCAAAGACCTGGCTGGTTTGATGAACATCACCGCCACCGAAACGATCACCGGTTCGGTGAATATCTCGGTCAACGGTCAGATTCTGGTCTTTGAAGGAACAAAACGTAACGTTGAATCGCAAGTTACCGAAGTGAACGGCATCAACGCCGCACGGATTCAGTTCGTCGACAACAAGAGCACGCTGGACGTGAGCGGCGGCGAGCTGCATGGCATTTATGAAGCACGCGATGAGGTTTATGCGGGTTTTCTGGATGACCTCGACAATCTCGCCTCGAACCTAGCATTCGAATTCAACAAAATTTACAGCCAAGGGCAGGGGATCGACGGCTTCACACAACTCACAAGCGCCTCGAGCGTACTTGATCCTTCGGCAGCGCTGAATAAAGCGGGGCTGGACTTTACGCCCACAAGCGGGAAATTCACCGTATTGATCCGTAATAAACAAGACGGCACGACCAAAAGTCATGAGATCAATATCGATCTCAATGGACTGGACGGCAACGACACGACGCTCAATTCGCTCGCCGCGCAGCTCAATACCATCCCAGGACTCAATGCTGCGATCAACATCGACAATCGGCTCGTTCTGAGTACCGAGACCTCGGGCATCGACTTCAGCTTTGAGGTCGAATCGCCCAGCGATGAAAGTGGTGTGCTCGCGGCACTGGGAATCAACACGTTTTTTACCGGTTCCGAATCAGGCAATCTGGGAGTTAATCCACAACTGACTCAAGGAGATCGGGCGAGCGCGAAGTTTGCCGGCAGCACCCAAGGGATCAACGACGGCACGGGCAATGTCTTAAGGCTTGTGGCGATGTACGACCAATCACTGACCGGCCTTGAAGGCAGCTCGATACGCGGCATTTACGACAGCATCATCAACACCACGACGCAAGGGGCTTCCATTGCACAGGCCGTTGCCGATGGCCAGCGGGTGTTTTCAGGAAGCTTGGAAGCGGCTTCCCAGGGTGTCAGTGGTGTCAATCTCGATGAAGAAGCGATCGACATGATGATGTTGCAACGAACTTATCAAGCGTCAGCGCGGTTTATCAGCACATTGTCGGACTTGCTGGATATCTTGGTCAACCTGTAAGCGAAAGCAATCTATTCATGGCAGGCGTCATCCCCATTTCGAGCAACCGAGTGAGCGGTTATTTGCTCCGCTCGCGTTTGACGCAGCAGTTTCAAACCGATCAGCTCGATTTGTTTCGCTTGCAGGAACAAATCGCCACGGGCCAACGGATCGTGCTTCCCAGCGACGATGGGCCCGCTGCACTCCGCGCGATCTCGCTGCAGCGCTTGATCGACCGTAAGGCGCAACTCACTTCGAACGTGCGTATTGGACAACAGTATTTGGCGGCCAGTGATACGGCGCTGCAAGATGTTGCGACCGAATTGTCAAAACTCAAAGGTTCGACTCTCGGCGTGGCGGGAACGCTTACCACTGACGAACAGCGCACAACGGCCATCGAGGAAATCAATACGTATCTCGAATCGCTGGTGAACATCGCCAACCGCCAGTATCAAGGGCGTTATCTGTTTTCGGGTTCTCTGTCGTCAACGCAGCCCTATTCGTACGTTGATGGTTACGTCGTTTACAACGGCGATTCACAAAACATACAAAACTATGCCGACTTGGGCGTGTTGTTTGATGCGAGCATTTCGGGGCAAGACGTGTTTGGTGGAACATCGGCTCAGGTCGCCGGTTCGGTCGATTTGAATCCTCAACTGGAAATGAGCACCAGTTTAAGCAGCTTGCGCAATGGGCGCGGAATTGCTCCCGGCGGCGCGATTCAGATTTCCGATGGGAACAATGTTTCCACGATCGATATCAGTGGTGCCAAAACGATTGGCGACGTAGCTCGTCTGATTCAAGAGAAACCACCGACGGGTCGCGAGATTGAAGTCAATATTACTCCCACCGGTTTGACGCTGCAATTTGTAGGCAACACGACGACTGCGAATCTGATTGTCAGCGAAGTGGGCAGCGGCACGACGGCGCGTGAACTCGGCATTCTGAACACCACGGGTGTGGGGACCGCTCAGCTCACGGGCGAGGACCTTAGCCCCAAGATATTGAAAACAACTCAGCTTGATGACCTCCTGGGAGCCAAGGCTCGCACGACGATTCAATCCGCAGGCAATGATAATAACATTTTGCTGGAAGCCTCTGCCAACGGCACGTCGTTCAACGGCGTGACGGTTCAATTCGTCGACGATGAATTGTTGACCGCCGGAGGGGGACTGATTGCCGGCGACGAAGTCGCCCAATACGACGCTAATGCCCGCGCAGCCAGCGCAGCCTTGAGTTTTTCCGGCATCGGCAACGATCTTATTCTCACCGGTTCCACCACCGGAACGAGTTTGAATAACGTGCAGATTGTTGTGACAAGCGTTACGCCGGGTAACGAGAGCGTGGTTTACGATTCCGGTGCAAACCGTTTGACTGTCTCCGTGGCTAGCGATGGTTCCACGACGGTGGAAGACATCCGCCTCGCGATCAACGCCGAGGGAACCTTCACCGCCCAGCCCGATACCACGGTCGAAACCTACAACGCCGCCGCGACTATTGACGCGGCCGATGCTGGCGTGATTCAAGGCAACACCGGCAATACCGGCGGTGCGGCAAGAACGCTCTATGTGCGCATCGATCCCGGCACCACCACGGCCAATCAGGTCATCGAAGCGATTAACGCCGAAGGGACTTTCACGGCAACGGTCGACCTGAACGATTCCTCGTCCGCAGACCGTGCTGGTACGGGCGTTGTAAGCCTTACGGCACCCGTTTCACTCACTGCCGGCGGGGCAGGGGAGACGCTCGATCAAGCTTCTGGACTGCGGATCGTCAATGGCGGCAAGACCTATAACGTTTCGTTCGAGAATGCCGAGACGGTTGAAGATATGCTCAATGTCCTCAACACGTCGGAAGCCAATGTTCTGGCGGAAATCAATGCCGAGGGAACTGGCATCAACATTCGCTCGCGTTTGAATGGCAGTGATTTCCAGATCGGCGAGAACGGCGGCGACACCGCCACGCAACTCGGCGTGCGCACCTATGGACGCGACACGAGTCTTAGTGATTTCAACTACGGCGTTGGTGTAACCTCGGGTGAAGGCTTCCAAGTACCAACGATCACGGGGACCGACTTCACCATCCGCACCAGCGATGGTCAGGAATTCGCGATCGATCTCACGGGCAGCGAAACGTTGGCCCAAGTGGTGACCGCGATCAACAATGCGACCGGCGGTGACATCACGGCATCGCTGGCCGTGCCTGGAAACGTCCTCCAGATAGTCGACAATACGGCGGGTGCGGACGACTTTACGATCACACGCGCCGAGGGAAGCCTTGCTGCTCAGTATCTTGGCTTGGTTCCTGATGGCCAAACATCGGTGAGCACTTCCACAAACACAATGGTCGGCAACGATGACAGCTATACCGATTTCACAATCACCTTCGGCGGGCAAGATTACGGTATCGATCTTAGCGGTGCCAAGACGGTGGGTGACGTGATCGACCGCATCAATGCCATTACCGTGGGTGTCACGGCCCAACTTTCTGAAACAGGGAACGGCATTACGCTTTCCGGCGCTGGGCCGATTACCGTGACCCGGCAAGGCGAAAGCGAAACAGCCGAACTCTTGGGTTTGATTCCTAAAGGACAGACCACGATCACGGCCAACGATGAACTTACCAGCACCGATCAAAACTTTCTGGAAAACGACAGCGTCTTCAGCACGCTCATTCGTTTACGCGATGCGCTCACAGACAATGACGTGAACGCCATCGAGCGAGCGTTGGCCGATGTGAATGCCGACGTCGACCGCGTGACGTTCGCCCGGGCCGAAGTCGGAGCGGTCGCCAAGGGCCTGGAGCTGTCGCAAATCACGCTCGAAGACGAGCAGATCCAACTCAAAACAGCGTTGTCCGAAGAAATTGACGTCGATCTCGTTCAAGCGATCTCAGAACTCACCGCCCGCCAGATCGCAATGCAGGCGAATCTCCAAGTGACGGCGAACATCTTGCAGTTGTCGCTGCTGGATTTCATTTAGTTAGACGATGGCTGTTGTGACAAGCGAATGTACGCGATTCTATCTGAATATCACGTTCGCTATCAGCCCTAGGCCTATGAGTAGTATTGCCCAGCCTGTGGCGATCCGTGCCCACCATTCGATTTTGTGGATGACATTGAAGGCTTTACCCACCGAATGAGCGCTTAACGCAATAATGACCGCAAAAATTAGCACTGGCAAAGCTGTGCCTACACCGTAAAGCAGTGGCAACATGATGCTCGATCCCGCCTTGAGCGAGTTCATCACGTTTCCGAAGAATAACGCCGCTGATGTAGGGCAGAAGGCCAAGGCAAAGACGACCCCTAAGAGCATCGCCCCCCAAATGCCCAAGGTATCGACACGCTTCTTAAGGGATTCCGAGAATCCCCCACCGGCGATGTTCAGCTGCAAGAGGCCCAATAAGAACATGCCCACAATCACGAGCGTCGGGCCCAAAAGCAAATGCATGTACTTTTGCAGGAACAATGACACCTGCGGGATCGAAAGGGCCGTCTTGACAAGCACAAACGCCAGACCCAAGTAGGCTACCATGCGTCCGAGCGTATACAGCAGTCCAGACATCAGCACGGCGCGAGGGCTATCGACGCGTCGGCCGATATAGCTGATGGCCGCGATGTTCGTGGCGAGCGGACATGGACTGATCGATGTGAGAACACCCAACCACAAGGCTGAGGCTGCAGGCAGTATGAACTCGGTCATTCAGTGGACTCCGATTCTTGCTTCGCTTGTTTCAAGTAGCTGCTGACACCTTGCTGAACATAGGCCTGAAGTTCCACCGGTTTGGCGGCAAGTGACCAGACTTTTGGCAGGGGTGACCACTTCAAGACTTTGCCATCAACGATGCTTTGCAGCAACAGGGTCGGGTCATCAATCTTGTAGGCCTTTGTGATGTCTGCATTTTTAGCGGACTGGAAGTCCACATATCGGAATTCAACTCTGCCTGCTTTCATTTCTTCGCTGAAACTCTTCTTCACGGCCTCTTCGGCAAGAGTCCCGATTCTTTTGCATGTCGGGCACCGGACCGTGCGATGGAAATAGATGGCGACAACTTGATGGGGCGGCACCTTGTCCGCACGCAGCGCTTCGCCGGTCGATTCACCCGTTCCACTGACAGCCATAGCGATCGCAACAATTAGTTGAGATAACATTTAACTTTCTCCCTTGGTTTCTGCAGGAACGTCTGAGCGTTAGTTGACGGACAACAGCACATCGGCCTCCTGGACGACGTAGTCGGCAAACGCGGATTTGTCGCCTACCAACTCCCACACGCGCGATAAATTGCGCCATTGAAAGTTTTGTCCAGCTTCACGACGAACCAGCACTACCGTCGGGGCAGCAATTTCGTACTCCAAAACGAAATGAGCGTTCTCAGGGGCTTCGTAATTGACGACTCGCCATGAGAGGGCACCGCTAGCCAACTCGTCCGCAAATTGCGAAACGATCGCCTCCTCGGCATTGGACTCAATCTTCTGGCACGTTGCACATCGAATATTGCTATGAAAGTAGTAAACGACGAGTCCGTCTTGAGGCAATGCTTCGGTCGTCGACTCCGCTTCTGTCTCCTTGACGGCACTTCGCTGCATCTCTTTGCCTGCTATGACCACAACAGCCACGGCCAGGAACGCAAGCAGACCGTATTTGAGGACAATTTTCACATTCATAGGAAAGCTCCTTACAGACTTAGTGGGACCAACATGTCCTAACTTGTTCCTATTTGGGTAACACATTGACAATCTCTTGTGGCGAGGCAACACGCCCCACGAATTTGACTTCGCCGTTGACCACCAGGGCGGGTGTCATCATTACGCCATACTTGACAATTTCATTGATGTCCTCCACTTTTTTTACTTCCACATCGATGCCCAATTCTTTGAGCGCTGCTTCGGTGTTTTCTTTGAGGGCAATGCACTTCTTGCAGTCGGTGCCTAAAACTTGAATCGTGGTCATGATAGAAATCCTCCAAAGTTAATTGATGTTGACTGAGTTTGGCTCCGCAGCAACTGTTGCAGTGGGAGATGAACTTGGCTGCGACATGGGGTTCTCGGGATACAAAGCGCCGTATCCCATTCCCGCAATGGTCGACATCCCTACGACCAGCCCCACGAAGACGGCCGTCTTGGCGTTTCCAACGACCGAGCGAATCACCAGGATGCTTGGCAGCGATAACGCGGGACCGGCTAACAGCAATGCCAGCGCGGGGCCACTTGCCATGCCATTGCGCATGAGGGCTTCGAGTATCGGCACTTCGGTCAGCGTGGCGAAATACATCAAGCTGCCGATTACCGAGGAAATGAGGTTGCTGGCGAAGCTGTTGTCTCCCACCCACGCGGCGACCTGTTTTTCAGGGATGAGCGCACCTAGAAAGCCAACGACAAACACGCCGCCGAATAACAGTGGAATCAAGAGCTTGGAAAATTCCCAAGTGTTCCCCATCCATTCCGTGAAATCTTGCTTGTTGAGCCAGAGCAAACCCATGACGACCACCGCCAATCCCATCACCCCCGCCAGATACCACCGGACGTGATGAATCTGAGTGACCCAGGTATCCACATCGACAATGCTCATAATCTCCGACTTGGCAAGTCGCACGACCTCGGCCGATTCACGCCCGAGTGCAGCTTGTTTCAAACGCAGATCGTAGGCTCCCTCTGTTTCGTATTGAAGCGTGGCTTCGAATTGCGTGCCGTTGGCAAGCTCAACATGCTTATCTCCGGGGTTGAACCAGTCGCTAAACACGAGAAACGCAAGCATGGCAGCAAGCATGGCGGCATTTTGCCAAAGTGGACGACGCGACGCTGGCGGATCAGGAAGTGCGAGCGTGGCTTGAGTGCGAGTTTCTTCACTGCGGCGGAAGATGACGGCCATCAATATGCCGATCACCACGCCAAACACGATCGTCCCGATCACTCGGGCGACGCCGAGTTCAATTCCCAGGACGCGGGCGGTGAGAAATATTGCGAGCACGTTGATTGCAGGGCCGGAGTACAGAAAAGCAGAAGCCGGTCCGAGACCCGCTCCTACACGATAGATGCCCGCGAACATCGGCAGCACGCTGCACGAACAGACAGCCAATACGGTGCCGGAAACGGACGCAACGGTGTAGGCCTCGACCTTGTTTGCCTTGGGACCCAGATGTTTGAGGACAGATTCTTTCGAGAGAAACGTTGTGATCGCCCCGGCGATGAATAATGCCGGAACGACACACGCCAAGGTATGGTTGCGAACATACCATTGCAGCAGAATGAAGGCCTCGACAATGGCCCCAGTCACCTTCGCTGCAGCCGGGTCGGCGTCGTTTGGGAACTGCGGCGTAGAAATACGCTACCAGAAAGATCGCAAGAAAGGCGGCAAAAATCTTGTATTCGAGTGACATAGTCAGCCTCGCATTTTCGTATTTGGCTATTTATGCAAATATATGTTTGAGAAAAATACCACCCTGCGGTGGCATCAAAAAATTAACCGGCAATCCAACTCAGTTCGATAAAACCGCCAACGAATGATTCGCGTTACACTTCACGACAGACTCAATGCAATTGAACAGTCCCGTCAGGCATTTCACGCGTAACTTGTAAAAGACCATTTGGCCTCGCTTATCGTCCTCCACGATGCCCGCCCCTTTAAGTTGAGCCAAGTGCCGCGAAACGGTCGACATATCGCTCCCCACCAATTCCGTGAGGTCGCAGACGCATCGTTCTCCCTCGGCCGCCAACACATCCACAATTAACAACCGGGCCGGATGGGCCAGGGCTTTCATGATCTTAGTGCGGGCTTGGTATTTGGCTCGATCTTTAGCGTTCATAGATTCCTCTATCGATATTTGCTTATTTGTAAGTTTAGCCAAATATGCGATTAAGTCAAGTATGCGGTCGTATTTCTGCGCAAAATAGGCTCACTCTCACGGGACCCCAACCACGGAAATGGAATCGGCTCCACCGTAATGCGTGAGTATGCCGTATCAATCTTGCACTACCACATAAACTCAATCGCGGCCGTGGCACCATTGTAAAACAGATCGCTCTCGGAAACTGGACTCGATGTGCCTCCCGGCACTTGAGTCGTGATGGCCGCTGCGTCACTGGCGAGCGAGACTTTGTCGAGCCACATCACCTGATAGCCGCCGCGAATCGCGATGTGTTCGGTCAATGTGTAATTGGCAGAGAGATTCAGCTCTCCTACGAAAGCTAATTCAGTCGCATCGTCGGAGGCACTGGCAACAATTGTCGACGTCATACGGTTTTCGATCACATTGCCGTAGGCTCCTGCTTTGGCGGAAAGGTTCAAGCGAAATGGATTCGCGCTGTCGGTAAAGGCCAGATTTGTTCCCAATTGCCCGCCATACATGCGATTTTGCTCTTCCCATGAGACAAACGTCGCGGGTGTGGCAATGTTGAGTCGCAATTTATCTTCAACTTCGACCCAGCGGAAGCCGCCCAGAATTGTGATTCGGTCGGTAATCGGCTTGTGAATATTAATCTCAGAACTGTTGAGTTGGGTGTCATAAAAGCCGTTGATCGAGCCGCCGCCCAGGATCGTCACTCCGATGCCAGCCACGCGAAACGTCGTGATATTGGGAATCGTTGTGATCGCGTCGGCATCGTAATCGCCAAAGTAACGACCTTCCCAAATCAGGCCACTGGCCGAGCGATGCATCAAGGTCAGATCAGGGCCCACATTCCAGTCGAAGCCAAAATCGGTGCCGTTGATGACAACACCTGGCGTACCAGTGGGTGGCGTTACGATGGCTGCGGAGTCGGGGCGTGCACGATGCAAAAAGATTGCACCGACCGAGACGCTCCATCGTGGGGCATAGCTTCCGGAGTGGAAAGAGCAAAGCTCGCAATCATCTGCCGATGCAGGACCGCTTAAGGATGTTGGGGCGGGAAGTTCACCCATGACTTGCATCTGCTCGTCGTGAATGAACTTAGCTGAGTGTGTCACGCTGGGGAGCGTTCCCTGGTCCATCCAAGCGATATCGGGACTTTGAAACCACGGCGACTTTACGGGAGCGGCAGCAAGTCCAGCATGATTTAACACGCTCACAAGCGTGAGTACGTAGAATGCCCGCATAGTGCTAGCCATTGCCGAGTCCCTTCGCCGTGTCATTTACTGCGTAAGTGAGAAGCCGTTCTCACTAAGATTTGCTATCGGTGGCGACCCACATGAAAAATTGCGCTGAGAATCCATGGCATAAACCTCACTGTACTACTCACCCGCGGTGTAAACAGTAAAGTTTGCCAAACAGCCACCAGAGAGCATTGAGTAGGTTTGTTGTAAATCATTTCTGCGCCGTTTTACCAAAGACACCAGTTTTGCTGATTTTGCCATTCCTCCGGCGACGATACATCTTCCAGGCGTATTGCCATGCTATGCGCCTGGGTGCCACGGCTGGCTTGTCCAGCAGTGTCCTTGAAACACGGATGGGCAAGCCACCCGCGGCACTCAAAAAACGCGAACTCGCAATTTGCTTTAGGACGCGAAAACTGGCTTGGTCAAGGAAGGTGGCAGACCAATGGACGTATTTACCACGCGCTTTGGAGTTCTCTCCATTCAGCCCCACGACGAAATCGTTTTCGAGAACGGCCTCATTGGGTTGGAAGATTGTAAGCGTTGGGTCGTCCTGACCGATTCCAACAACGGCGCGCTCGGCTGGCTGCAAAACCTCGAGCAAGGCCACATCGCCGTTGGCGTGGTGAGCCCTCGCCGGTTCGTGCCCAACTATCAGCTTCGCGTCGATCGCAGCGATTTGCGGACCCTGGGATTGGTGACGATTCGCGATGCCGAAGTGGTGGTCATTGCCAGCCGCCAGACCGAGGGAATGACGCTGAACTTGCGGGCCCCGCTGGTGATCAACGTCGAAAAGCGGCTCGGTTGCCAGGTGATTGCCAAGGACGAGCACCCCGTGCAATATCCGCTCGACTTGCAGAACCTGAAATTGCGACGCATTGCTTAAGAGCTAGCAGGGAGAACGCCGAGAAACGAAACAGAATTCCCGTACTAAGGGAAGACAGCAAAGAACTGGATTCCCGCGTGCGCGGGAATGACGAATCAGTCGAGACTGACGGAAGTCAAATCGTTTCCCAACTGTGTGGGAACGACGTGCGAACGCCGAGGAGAGTGCGATGTTGGTTTTGTCCAGACAACGTGACGAAAGCATTATCATCGGCGACAACGTCGTTATTACCGTCGTTGACGTGCGCGGCGATAAAGTCAAACTGGGTATCGAAGCCCCCCGCGAAATCTCGGTTCACCGGCGGGAAGTTTACGAAGCCATTCTTCGCGAGAACCGGCAAGCCACTCTGCTCAAGCCCGACGACACCCAACTCTTGGGTCCTCAGGGCATGTCTAGCGACCGCGTTTAATTACGCCATTTCACGCCTATTGTCGTATTTGCGCTTATTAACCTAAGCCAATCCGTCCATTTGTTGCGCTCCATTCTTGTGCAGTTCCAGCTCTGTTCGAGGCATTCGCCACGACAGATTCTTCCTATTAGTTGGGTTGTAGCAATTATTCCATGAAATCGGCTAACGAATGTAGCGCGTGTATTGGTTGAAGCTTCCGCTGAGATGAACTGACTCTAAAACAACCAGAAAATGAGGTTTTGACCTTAAAGCGCCCAAAATTCCCACGACGATACCCTTCCTTAGACGGACCGCCAACGGAGCGAGTAGGAAAAAAGTAGCGCGTTGCACGGAACATGTCCTAGAGTTGGTTAATTCGCCGTGGCGAATACCACAGGACAAATCGATAGGGATGCCGAGACCGTCAACAGAATTGACAGCGGTGTGGATGGCGAGGTGGATACCTCGGCGCCGTGCGACGACATGTTATGGCCGGAGTCGTCTGACTCCCCAGATCCGGTCTTCCGAAAAAAAGAACTGGTTTTATTTAGACAGGGGTGTTTGCAATGACTCGTATTAACACAAACGTGAGCTCGCTCGTTGCCCAAAATACATTGGGTCGCTCCAATGCGAGCTTGAACCAAGCCTTGACCCGTTTGAGCACCGGTTTGCGGATCAACACGGGTAAGGACGATCCCGCGGGTTTGATCGCCAGCGAAAACCTTCGTAGCGACATCACCAGCGTGAAGAAAGCGATCACGAACACCGAGCGTGCTAATCAGGTGATTGCCACGGCTGACTCGGCCCTCGGTCAGGTAAGCTCGCTGCTCAATGACATTCGCGGTCTGGTGACCGAATCGGCCAACACGGGTGCCCTGAGTGACGATCAGCTTGCCGCGAACCAGCTTCAGATTGACTCCTCGCTGGAAGCTTTGAATCGTATCGCTCAAACCACGACATTCCAAGGTCGCAAGTTGCTGGACGGCAGCTTGGGCTTCATCACCACCACGACCGACGACGATTTTGCGAACCTGTCGAACTTGAAGATCGACCAGGCCAACCTCGGCTCGACCGGCAGCGTGGCGGTGGATATCAGCATCAGCACCGCTGCGACCCAAGCTCAGGTCGACGTTGCGAATATCCCGGTTGCTGTTGACGCGATTGCAGCTTCCGACACACTCGACCTAAGCAACACGGTGACCCAAGCTGAATGGAACCTCACTTTTGGTACTGCCGCTGATCTTGATCTCACTGCGGAAGCGGCAGGAGATGCAGCTGGCCACCTTGGTAATGGGTTTACAGGTATCACAATAATTGACGGTGCGGTTGCTGGTACAAGCTACGACGACAGCACGGGCGTCCTTTCTGTTACAGTGGATATCACCGGTGGTGATAACACTGTGGCCGACTTGGCCGCCGCGATCAATGCGGGTTCCGATTTCAACGTCACAACCAATGGTGGTGGTGCTGAGACGATCGTCGCTGGTGCTCTCACCGCGACCGAAACCCAAGCTACCATTGGCCAATCGGCAGGTGCAGGTACTATTACAGTCACGGCTGATGAGGCCGGTACAACTGCTAATGGTGTGACTGTGACATTGATCGAAGACAACACGATCACGAATAACACAGCTTCAGCAGCCTTCAATGGTGCCAATATTGAAGTTCGGGTCCGCGGTACGGTTGCCTACAGTGCCATCAATAGTGCGATTGATGGATTGGCTGGCTATACGTCTGTACTGAGCGGAACTTCTGGTAACACGAACTACATTGCTTCTGCGGACGCGCCACCTACGGCTGCGACTTTGGCGAACGGTGCCGCGGCCACAGGTGGTATCTCGGCCGACTTGGTCATCGAGCTGGCCGGTGCGACGGGGGGTGAAGTTCTCTCCTTCCAAGCTGGAACTTCGCTGGCTGACTTGGTGAGCGGCATCAATTCGGTGTCCGACGCCACAGGGGTCTCCGCGACGGCCAATGGCACGACGCTTGAACTGACTTCGGTCGCTTACGGCTCGAATGCCTTCGTGGACGTTAAGATCATTGGAGAAGGTTCAGGCAGCACTCCTGCCGGAACATTCACTACCGCTTTGGACGGTGTCGGTGCTCGCGAAGAAGGTGCCGACGTGGAAGCCACGATTAATGGTGTGGCCGCCACAGGTGACGGTAACAATCTCACGATCAACACCGCTACCTTGGACCTCAGCACCACAGTCGCCGCCGACTTTGAAGGCACGGTTTCCTTCACGATCACCGGTGGTGGGGCCTTGTTCCAACTCGGACCCGACGTGGTCTCGAACCAACAAGCTCGCTTGGGCATCGGCAGCGTGAACACCGCTCGCCTTGGTGGTTCCAGCGGCAAGTTGTACCAACTCGGCACGGGTGGTGATGCTTCGCTGTCGACCGACAACCTAGACGTCGCTGCCGCGATCGTCGAAGAAGCGATCAACCAAGTGACTTCGCTTCGCGGTCGGTTGGGTGCTTTCCAACGCACGAGCTTGGAAACGAACAAGAACGCTTTGAGCGATACCTTGACCAATCTGACCGATGCCGAAAGCGCCATCCTCGACGCCGACTTCGCTTCAGAAACGGCCGCGTTGACCCGGGCTCAAATCTTGGTGCAGTCGGGCACGA
The DNA here is from genome assembly GCF_041737835.1 of Bythopirellula sp. Lineage (NCBI taxonomy): Bacteria > Pseudomonadati > Planctomycetota > Planctomycetia > Pirellulales > Lacipirellulaceae > Bythopirellula > Bythopirellula sp. The sequence continues at coordinate 53,382 of NZ_JBGSQY010000020.1, forward strand.
CGGTTCTCCAGATTGCCAACTCGAATCCGCAGAATGTGTTGGCTCTGCTCCAACGTTAATTCTGACGGTGAAAATAACGAGCCGGTTTGGCCCTTGCGGCCAAGCCGGCTTTTTTTGTTGGTTCGCGTTCTCTTTTCTGACCGATATTACCGGTAGAGTTTTCCTCGCGTTGCTAGCACTATGCGCCCGAGGCAACCCAGGGCTTCGAGAACGTCCCCACCATGGGCAGAATCACCAGCGGCGTCGGCCTCATCAGCGGCCTGAACATCACCGAGATCGTCGATCAACTGATCGACATCGCGGCGATTCCGCGCGATACGCTCGTCACGCGCACGAAAGATTTACAGTCGCAGCAGACCGCCATCGGTGCGCTGTCGGCCAAGTTGCTCAGCATTCAATTTGAAATGGGCAAGCTGGGTGGCAATGCACTTTATGCCTCCAAGAAATCGACTTCCAGCGACACGAGCGTTCTCACGGCTGCGATCACCAACTCAACGACTGCCGTCAATTCCAACTATTCTTTCACGCCCGTCCGCACGGCCAGCGCGCAGCAACTGGTCAGCCAGCGCTTCGCGAGCAAAGATTCCGTCATGGGAGCGCAAAGCTTTTCATTTCGTACGGGGGGCTTTGTCGACAAGGGAATCTCTCTTGAAGATCTCAACGGTGGCTTGGGAGTCCGGCTCGGTGAGATTCGTATCACCGATAAGAGCGGCGAAGACGCGGTGATCGACCTGCGCTTTGCGACGACCATCGATGACGTGCTCAACGCCATCAACACAAACACCACGATCAACGTCTCCGCCGAAGTCGTAGGCGATTCGATCAAGCTCACCGACAACACGGGCCAAAGCGGCACGCTCTCGGTGCAGGAAGTCAACAACAGCAACACCGCCGCCGATTTGGGAATCCTGTCGGTCACCGCCGCGGGGGTCACCACTTCCGGTACGGGCAGCGATATCTTCCGGCTCCATGCGGGAACACAGCTCAGCAAACTCAACGACGGCAACGGTGTCGATTTCAACAATAGCACCACGGCCATCGACGATTTGATCTTTGAGTTTGCGGATGGCTCGGGGCCCATCGGGGTCGATCTCTCGGGATCGACAACGCTGGGCGATGTTGTCGATAAGATCAACTCGTCGCAGGCACTCGCCGGCAAAGTGACTGCAGCGATTTCTAGCGACGGCAATCGGCTGGTGCTGACCGATTTTACCTCGGGCGCGGAAACACTCTCGGTGGCCAATGGGCTGCTGGGCACGGCTGCCGACGATTTAGGTCTTACCGTGAGTGCCGTGGGCAGCACGCTCACCGGGGCACGGTTAACGTCGGGACTCAATGATACGCTGTTGCGGTCGGTCAATGGCGGTGCTGGGATTCAAACTTTCGGCAATCTCAACATCACCAACCGCGATGGTGTGCTGTCGGCGATCGATTTAACGGGCGTGGAAACGCTCAAGGAATTGGTTACGGCGATCAATTCGCAAGCGACCGAAGTTAAGGCCTCGATCAATTCCAGTCACAGCGGTATTGTGCTGAACGATGCCAGCGGCGGGACGGCAAGTAACTTCATCGTCGAAAGTGTCAGTGGTGCGACCGTTGCGGCAGATTTGGGAATTGCGACCAACGCTGCGACAACTCAAATCGGCAGCGGTTCGTTAAATCGCCAGACGCTCAGCCGGGCAACGCTGCTTTCGGACATCAAGGGTGGTCAAGGCATCACCACTCTGGGTGATATTACGATCACCGACACCGCGGGCGTGAAGCGAACGATCGATCTCGATCCCAAGGACAACCACGCGAAGACCGTGGGGGACGTCATCGACCGCATTAATTCTGCGAACATAGGCGTGGAAGCCAAAATCAATGACTCCGGCGACGGCATTATTCTCATCGATACCGCCGGCGGCGCGGGGAAAATCACCGTGGCCGATGCCAGTGGCACGGTCGGCACGGATCTGAATCTCGTCGGCACGAGTACCGCGGTCGAGATCAATGGCACGCCCAAGCAGGTGATCGACGGCTCGACAATCAATGAATTAGAGATCGATGCAGACGATACGTTGGCCGACGTTGTCAGCAAGATCAACGCGATGAATGCCGGCGTGACGGCTTCGATTCTCAATGACGGGCAAGGGGCCCGATTGTCGCTTACAGTGAACAAAACCGGTGCAGCGAACGCCATTTTGCTCGATCTCGACGAAGCCAACTTCCAGTTTCAAGAAACCACGGCCGCTCAAGATGCCCTGCTGCAATTCGGTTCACTGCAACAGTCGGGCGGTGGCATTCTGGTCAGCTCCGCCAGCAACACGTTCCGCGAAGTCGTGAGCGGCGTGAGTCTCACGGTGCAAAAGGCCAGCACCACGGCGGTGAACGTCGCCATTACGTCGAACGATTCAGGCCTCGTAGCCGCCGCCGAAGAATTTGTCAAAGCTTACAATTCGTTGCGCGACGATTTGGCAAAGCTCACCGACTTCGATCCCGACGCGCTCACAACCGGTTTGCTCTTCGGAACGAACGAAGCGTTGCGAGTCGATACCGAAATGTCGCGTTTGGTGACCGACAAGTTTTTCGGGCTCGGGTCGTTTCAATCGCTCGCACAAGTTGGGATAACGGTCGACGACGATGGGAAACTTGCTCTCGATAAAGCCGTGTTTCAGGATGCCTTTGCGGAAGACCCTGAAGGGTTAAAAAAATTCTTTGGCGACGACAAAAGCAACGGCGTAGTTTCACGGTTCGATAATACCGTAAAGAGACTCGCTGGCGTGGATGGCGGCTTACTGACCAATCGCACTGAGAGTTTGCAGTCGACCATCGATGCCAATAACGACCGCATCGACGATTTGGATTCTTTCCTAGAGCGTGAACGCGAACGTCTGTTGCTGCAATACGCTCAGCTGGAATCGATTCTGGCTGATTTTCAATCGACCCAATCTGCGCTGGCATCGTTCTCGCCTGTGCCGCCTTTGGCGACGCAATCAAATAATTAATGCACCAGTTATCGAGTAATGGAGTCGGAAGTCATGGCTGAACATTCAAACGCCCAATATTTGCAAAGCAAGATCACGACGGCCTCACAGCCCCGCTTACATTTGATGCTAATAGAGGGCGCTTCGCGTCAATGCCGCGTTGCCGAGCAAGCGGGCCGTGCCGAGTATTGGGGAGAATTTTACGCCGCAATCGACAAGGCGCTCGATATCGTCGAAGAACTAGCCCGCAGCGTCAGCAGCACGAAAAACGAGATTTCCGAAAAGCTCGAAGAGCAATATGCCTTTTTGTATCGCGAGTTGGCCGCCGCGCGATTTTCGCTCGATCTGCCAAAGTTGGCGACCTGTGCGAAATTGCTCGATTTCGAGCGCGACACTTGGAAACTGGTCTGTGAGAAAAACAACTTGGCGCCGGTCAGTCGGCAGGCGGTGATTGCGCCCAACTTGAATCTCGATACGGCCTATTCCGGTGAGAGTTTTTCTTTCGAAGCGTAATCGCCGAATCGCTTGGTGTTAACCGCAGGCCGTCGCTTGCGGTTTCACGAGTGTGACCCTATCATCCAGGGTTTGGCAATTTGGCCGGACCCGACTGGAGATCATACTCGTGTCTGCTATCGAAACCAGACAGCTCATTCGCGTGGGGCATAGTCCCGATCCTGACGACGCCTTCATGTTTCACGCGCTCACCAACGATTGCATCGACACTGGTCGGTACATGTTCACCCATGAGCTGGTCGACATCGAAACGCTTAATCAGAGGGCCTTTCGCTCGGAGTTGGAACTCACGGCGATTAGTATCCACGCTTATGCTTTTCTGCACGACCGCTACGCGATTTGCAACTGCGGGGCGAGCATGGGCGACGGTTACGGCCCGATGGTTGTGGCCAAGCAGAAATGCGCGGTTGAGGATCTCAAGAAGCAAGTCATGGCCGTGCCGGGGAAGCTCACGAGTGCTTTTCTGTCGCTGCGGCTCTGTTTGGGTCAAGATTTTCAGTACGTGCTCGTGCCGTTCGACGAAATCATTCCCGCGGTCTGCCGCGGCGAATATCAAGGCCAAGCTCTCGATGCGGGCCTCATCATTCACGAAGGCCAGCTCACCTACAGCGACAACGATTTGCAATTGATCGTCGATCTTGGCGTGTGGTGGAAAGACCTAACAGGGTTGCCACTGCCCTTGGGAGCGAATGGCATCCGCAAGGATCTCGGCGAAAAAACAATCGAGGAAGTGCAAAAGCTGCTTTATGCGAGCATCAAGTATGGCCTCGATCATCGCACCGAAGCCCTTGATTATGCACTGCAATATGGCCGCGATTTGGATTACTCCAAGGCCGATCGCTTCGTGGGTATGTATGTCAACGATTCGACGCTCGATTTCGGTGACGCGGGCCGCGAAGCTGTTGCACGGTTTTTGGCCATGGGTTACGAGCAGGGCGTGCTGCCGGAACTCGTTGTGCCGGAGTTCGTGCGATAACAGCCCAACTTTAATACGCTGGTTCGTTGCCCGCCTTCCATTTGATGTTGCAGCCCAGGCTTGCTTTTTGTTCTTCGGCGGGCTTCTTGCCTGCGAGGACCGCATCAAGCGCTGCACGCAAATCTGAACCCGTCACAGGAATGCCGCTATCCGGTCGACTTGAATCGAGTTGACCACGATAGGCAAGTTTCTGATCCGCATCGAACAAGAAGAAGTCCGGCGTGCAGGCGGCGTGATAAGCCTTGGCGACTTCTTGTGTTTCGTCGTAAAGGTATGGAAACACATAGCCACGCCCTTCGGCTTCGGCGACCATTTGCTCGGGCGAATCGGCAGGATGGTTGGCCACGTCGTTTGAGCTGATGGCCACGATCGCCGCCTCGCGCTGTGTGTATTCGTGACCAATTTGCGCGAGTTGATCGGCGACGTGCTTCACGTAGGGGCAGTGGTTGCAGATGAACATCACCAATAACGCCGGCGCGCCCTTAAAATCGCCGAGCGAGACGGTGCGTCCGTCGACGTTGATCAAAGAAAAATCGGGGGCCTGGGTTCCCAGGGGTACCATGGTGCTAGGTGTGCGTGCCATAGGATGTCTTTCCCTTGGATTTGCTTAAATAGAATGGCGTGGCTGGTCCCAAATTGTCCAGCAGTCCAGTCGATGGGATCTGAACCAAGTATCTGGAAAGCCGGGCGTTTCGGCAATGCTTGGCCCCGTTCGTTGACAGCAAACGGTAGAATTTCAATAATCGACAATCTTGCTCGCTGGCCGCTGCGGGATTGAGTCAACGCGAACCAGCCAGCAAGACGATACGTATTAAATCACCGTCCAACAAGTTACTGGATTTATCGGTCAGGCTAAATTTTAGAGAGGCGAATGTTAATCGCTGGGAGCCGGATCGAACCGCCGAGGAGTTACTCAGATGGGTGCCGTTGCAGAAGTAAATGATACCAATTTTGACAGCGAAGTGCTTCAATCGTCCGAGCCAGTCTTGGTCGACTTTTGGGCTCCTTGGTGCGGACCTTGCCGCCAGATCGCGCCGCTTGTCGAGCAATTGGCCGGTGAGAACGCAGGTTCGGCGAAGATTCTCAAACTGAACGTCGACGATGCACCACAAGCCGCGCAGAATTACGGTGTGAGTAGCATTCCCACGTTGATGGTCTTCAAAAACGGCGAAGTGGTTGACCGCTTTGTTGGGGTTCAACCCAAGACCCGTTTGCAAGACGCGATCGACGCCGCCAAGGCGTAATTCGATTACGAAATCGGTCAAAATTTAGAGGCCGCTCCCTGCAAAAGGGAGCGGCTTTTTTTGATAATCTGTGGAATCTCGGCGTTTGGCGTTGAATATCTTTGGCGATTTTCTATATCGCCCGGTTGCTCGATTTCCTACACTTAAGTGAAGTTGGTTCAGCCGAACTCCGTTTGCGACGCCGCCTTTTCTTGTCTGTTTTTCGCGACGCACCCATTCGTTCTTCGCCGGTTCCTTCACAGGCTCGCATCCCGACGCATGTGTTTCGGTATTCTGTGGCGAAGTCTGCGTGTCATTTATGTTCAGGAGTTGGGTGAATGGGTAAGAAACTTTATTGTGGCAATCTTAGCTACAACGTCACAAAGGCCGATCTGGAAGCTCTTTTCTCGCCTTTCGGTGCCGTTCGCAGCGCCGATATCGTCATGGATCGTGACACGGGTCGAAGCAAGGGTTTCGGCTTTGTGGAAATGGATAATGACGGCGATGCACAAAAGGCCATTGAAGAGCTTAATGGAGCTTCTCAGGATGGCCGACCGCTGACTGTCAACGAAGCCAAACCACGTGAAGAGCGTAGCGGCGGCGGTGGTGGGTATAACCGCGGCGGTGGTGGTGGTGGTGGTGGGTATAACCGTGGCGGTGGTGGTGGCGGCGGTGGCCGGCGCTACTAAGTCGATTGCCTTTTCTGTTAGGCATGTGTGGCGCTAAGACGGTGTGGTGCCAATGTTCCGTTCATTCGTTTGCGGGATGGCTTGGGATGCGCGCATGCCTTTGAGTTTGCAATTAAGAAACATGCAGGACGTTTATGGCAAAGAACCAAAACAGCGCGGAAAAGCGTCGACGTGAAGTTGAAAAGAAATTCAAGGCCGATGAGAAACGCAAGAATCGGCAGAAAAAGAAAATAGAGGGCCCTGTGGCCGCTTCTCCCACGGATTATAACGACGACATCCCGTCGGAAGCGGAAGAACCCGCGCAATAGCCGTTCCAAAGGGTATTTCTCTTGCAAAATGCTTCGTTTGCAGGTACAATATTTGTAGGTGCACAAATGGAATCTGCACTAAAAATCTTTGGACTGTAAATCATGGCTCTGATCAAGATTACAAAAGACGATTTCACGGATGACCGGCAAGGCCGGACTTTTTCCGACGTGTATAACGACGCCCGTTATCCTTTTGCCGATGCCCTAGCGTTCTTTAGCAGCGCCGAGCGACAGCAACGGATGGAGGACGCTGAAATCCACCATGATCGGGCTCCTCTGGCGGGCGTTGTGCGTGAATTTGAAGCACAGCCTAAGATCAATCTCTTTCTCGCGGAAGTTCATCCCAAGCAAACGCAGCGGTTTCGCCAATCCGTGGGGGTGCTTGTTCGCATGATCATGGAACGCAAAGGCTGGCGCAAAACGGGCAAGAAAGGCTCGTTGGGCGTGCGGGCCGAGAAAAGCAAAGTCTCTCCAGCTCATAACACGGGCGGGTTGGCCTTCTGGTTCTTGCGTGCCGAACGCTATGAACTCGCCACCGGCATGCCATTTCGCACGGCGGCCGAGCGCTATGACTCATTAAAGTCGAAGTTATCAAAGTCGAAACCACAACAATCCAAATCAAGATAGTTGGCTTCCGCTGAGAACATCATCCGACATACCTAATTTCAAGGTTTCCATCGAACACGCAGATTATTCCTGCCACGTGGTTGCCGAGGGCGAAGCGAACTCTCAGTGGCTCTTGAAATGTTTGAGTCGATCATTCGCTTTTAAAACTAGCGAACCACTAATCGTCAGTGGATCGGGCGATTACTGCACGTTTCGCTTGGCCTATGGGTCGCATCTGTCCCATCGTGATCTAGAAAGTCTCTTGCTGGGAATTCCTGGAGTGCGCTTACGCATTGCTCCGGAAGCAAACGCAAACCATTAAGACAGTGATTGAGAATTTCATGACCAACGACAATCTCTTAATGGTTGCCATGGCCGAACATTGCCGCGACCTGCTGCTCAGGTCGGGCACCGGCAATCGTCAACTACCGAAGTGTTTGCAGCACGAACATTTGCTGTGGATGTGCAAGAAAATCGAACAGCGTGCTGCCGAGTGGCCCGCGACAAAATTGCATCGCTGGCTTGGTTATCTCCAGGCAGCCATTATCGCCCATGGGATTCTCGACCTTAACGAGGTTAAGGCGATGTTCGATGCCGCCAAGGTAGCACACCCGAGCACTGACCAGGATATGACAGATCACCTAAATACTGAAGAAGATTTCGTCATTGATTTGGGTGGTGAAGGATAACGTTCAGCATTTTTTCAGAGAGGTGTATTTCTATGATCAATGAAGGACAAGTCACGCTATTGTGGCAAAAAATGTTTAGTCAGCAGGCCATCACCACCGAGAACCTGGACCGAGCAGAGCAATTGCTAGGGGAATTACGCCCTGAAAGCCCGCTGCGCTTTCGTCTGGAAAAAGAACTCGCCGAAATCAGCAAAATCCACGCCTCGCATCAGACGCCCCCGAAGACTATTCGCAAGGGAAAACCAAAACATGTTCAGCAGAAATGAAGTTCCCGACAAGGAACTTCTTAAAACGGTCAATCGAAAGCTAAGTCGTTCGGGGGGTTCGCAGTCTCGCATCACGGCGACGATTCAAAAAGGAGTTGTTACGCTTTCGGGCAAGATTGCTTATGAGAATCAGCGGACTCCGATTGTTAAATCGGTGTCGAGCGTGCCGGGGGTGAGGAGCGTTACGGACATGCTTCAAGGCCCTTCCAAGCACGCGGGACAAGGCCATTAAGGCTTTTAGTGGTCATATTGCGCTTATTCGACCGAAATTCTGGCGTTTCTTCGCCAGATGGGCAAATAAATATCCCCAGAACGAGAAAACATCGCTATAATTAAATGGTCCTCAGCAGTTGAGGGTCTCTCTGTTGCCGGTACTTTCATTCGTTATGTTCTTGTCGGCACGTTTCATTGAGAATCCAAAAATGGATTCGATTCTGAATTAGAGTTTTCGCTCCACAGTGGGGCGTTTTTTTGAGTCGTTCATGGACGTACTGCACGGCGTCCTGAACATTGAGTGCTTAAGTTGCGTGCAAGGAGTTTTGTTGTGTCGCAAGGGACTATTAAGAAAATTACTGACAAAGGTTTTGGGTTCATTCAGGGAGATCGGGGAGACATTTTCTTCCACTCCTCGTCCGTCGTGGAGTCGTCATTCGATTCGCTCCGTGAAGGACAAACTGTTGAATACAGCGAAGGCCGCGGTCCTAAGGGACCTTGTGCCGAGAACGTGAAGGTCGTTTCCTAGGCTTCTTGGCCGAATCGAACGCCGAATCGAACTTTGAAAACTACTCCCGTCCGATAAGCACCGCTTATCGGACGGGTTCTCCTACTCGCCTCAAGTCATGCTTGGGGTGATCGTGGTGATGCAGGCAAGGAAGCTTCCCTCGTCGCGAAGAAAGCAACACGATCATGGATAGTAGCAAGCCTGCCCCTCTCTACGTTGCCCCCTCCTTAGGCACTGTGTGCCCCGTCTGCGGTAAGAAATCCTATTCAGCGGGTGGCATCCATCCTCAATGTGCGATGCAACAGGCCGACGCTCCGCGTCAAGCATTCTTGGCAGCTCAGAAGCGCGAAAAGAAGACCGCCGCTGATGCCGACAAACTCGCCGGTGTGATCAAAGACCGATCAACCACCTACAAATATGGCCAGACGGTAAGTCACCGTTAATATTTGCTGGCTTACCCAGTTGCTCTCAAATTTGCAGCCTCTGCTAATCGCTCTATTTGCCGCATGTGACCTCCACGGATGTTATCTGCAAGCGTTCGTATGACGTGCGCCTACTCCTATCAGCTCTCGGCAAAGTCTGCTGTGCTAGCTGCTGGCACCCACGGCAACACGAAACCGAAATTGCCGAGCTATTCTCAATTCCTGCAGCTCAAGTGCCGAATTGACGTTTAGGCAAACTTTATCGATTGCCCAAACCTTATCGACACGGCCGTTCAAGCTCACGCAAGCTGGTTCAACATGGCGTTTGAGAATCGCGAACCGAACGACACTTACGAAGCCACACAGCGGGAAATGCGCGTGGATCCGGCTCATCCGATTGCACGCGCTGAAGCTCCGCTTGCGCTGCCCGTGAGCATCAAGATGGCTCAAGGGGCCGAGATTGCCGACGACGTGGCCGATGAATTCGGCGTGGCCCAATTGTTTTCTTCGGGTGTCCCCGTGGAAGCGTTGGCACGGCATGCGTCGGAACTCGCCGAGAAGTTGCAATCACGCTTGGCCGATTTGGATCATCGCGAGTCGACACTCAACGGCCAACAAGCAGAACTCGATAGCCGCATTCGCAGTGCCCGCTTGTGGCTCGAAGAGCGCGAAAGCGAACTCGACTCACGCGAGGAAACTCTCGAGCAACGTGAAAGCGAGTTGGGAAGCGCTCCGACGGATTCAAAGCAGCACACGGCCAACGTCACGCAGTCCTTGCAGCTGGAAGAGCGCGAACGGCAGGTCTTCAAGCAGCAAACGGAGTTAGAGCTGATTCAAGCTGAAGTGGCCGAAAAGCTCAATGAACTCGAAATCCAAAATGCTTTCTGCCAGACCAAACAAGAAGAGCTAACAAAAGCTCGCCGCGATTTTGAAAATCGCCAGCGGGAACTCGATTCTCGTGAAGCCGAAGTCTATAAGCAGATGGAACAGCTCACCACGAGCGAGATTTCGCTGCAACAGCGGGTTGAGTGGATCAACGCGGCCGATGGCGAGCACAACAAACGCCAGGAAGAGTTGCGGGCGTTGGAACTCAAGCTAGGTGAGCAAGGGAGCGAACTCGAATTTCAGCGAGCCGAACTCAATCGAATTCAGCAGGAAGTCGAATTCCGGTTGCACGACGCCGATGAACGCGAACGTCGTATTCGTTTCCGGGAACAAGAGATCAAAACAGCGCTGCAGCGGTTTGAGCGGCTGAGCATCACCGAACAAAAAATGGTGGAGCTCCAACACCTGGCCAATGAATTCGACGTGCGTGGTGCCAACCTCACCGCGGCCGAATCGCTATTGGCTGAACAGCACGTGCAATTGGCCGAGCGTTCGCGCGAACTCGAACAACAGGAGTACACGTTCGAGAATCACGTCACAAGACAACGCAAACAACTCGCCAAGGAAAAGGAAGAGCAGGGGCTACTGCTCGCTCGAAGGGAGCATTTGCTCGATCAACGCGAAGCAGAACTCGAACAACGTCAGGCCGCGCTCGAACAGTTGCAGGAAGAACTGCGAGCTGCCCAGCGTGAAGTCTTGGAAATTCGTCTCGCGACTGAAGAAACCTGGCTCCAACTGCAAGGGGCCTTGGCCCCGGCTACGTTGTCGCGATCGATCTCGCAACTTCGCGTGCGGCTGGCGGATCACTTCCGCTTGGCTGCGGACGAAGCTATTAACAAACGTCGCGAGTTGGAAGGTGTTCGCAAAGAACTGGCAAGCGAACACGGACACTTGGAATCGCAGCGGCAAGACCTGGAACGGTGGCTCAACCGCCGCGAGCAGGATCTCGAACAACGTGCCGCACGATTGGTTGATCGAGAACGCGAACTCGATTCACAGCAGCGGAACTACGAACTCACCGAGAAAACCTGGCAAGTCCAGCAAGTCGAATATCAGCAAGAGCTGCAGCGACTTCTGGCCAAGGAGCGCGTTCAATGGAACGCGGCTGCCTAGGCCATCGTGCGTTTTGTCAGCAGCTTACAGCTTGCTCGCCTCTTCAGGCTTGTATTCCTTGCGAGTTTCGGTTGCCTTTTCTTCCTTTTCGTTCTCGCGCTTGCGTTCGCTCACAGGCTTCCAGTTCCGTGGCTCAACCTTTTTGCCAGCCGTTTTCTGCTGAGCGTGACTGACGATCTGCATCGCTGTTTGAAGCTCTTGCTGCGAGAAGTAGGGATCACGCACAATGTTTCGTACAGTGCCGGTGAGCTTCTCGGCCAACTCCTGCCAACTGACTCCACTATTAAGATGCCAGATGGCCGCTTGAGTCGCCGCGGAATCAAGTTCGCCTGTCGTGTAGCCTTCGATCACTGCGATGATTGCTGGATCGCTGACAACGTCTTGGATGGGACGAATTTCGTAGGGCTTATTGGACGAAGGGTCACGCAAGCCGTGATCCAAGCAGACCAATGGCACGTCGATAGGTGTCATGTCTTCAGGTGCGATATTAAAACGGCCACCGCCACCGCCGCGACCCCCACCACCACCGCCGCCACGTC